>JADHXT010000065.1 GCA_016782825.1 Candidatus Brocadiia bacterium
CCGTCGCCCTCGACGGCTCCGCCTCAAGCGACGCCGACGGCACCATCACAGGCTATCAGTGGGACCTCGGCGACGGCACGACTGCCACCACGGCCATCGTGAGCCACGTGTACGATGCGGCCGGCACCTACGCCGCCACGCTCACCGTCACCGACGACCAGGGGGCCACCGCCACCGACTCCGTGCAGGTCACCGTCGCCGCGCCGCCGCCCCCTCCCGAGCCGCAGGCCGTACTCTTCGTGGCCGACATCGAGATGGCGCTCAAGGTGGTGCGGAATCGCACCTACGCCACCGCCACCGTGACCATCGTGAGCATCGACGGGGCGCCCTGCCCCAACGCCACCGTGGCCGGCACGTGGACAGGCCCGAAGACAGGCTCCGTTAGCGGAACGACCGGCGCCGATGGCACCGTGACCCTCACGTCGCCGCCCGCCAAGGGCACCTTCACCTACACCCTCACCGTTACCAGCGTGGCCGCCACAGATTGCACCTACGAACCGAGCCTGAACGTGGAGACCACCGATTCCATCTCCAACGGCACGACGACCAACGCCGCACCCGAGGCCGTGCTGCTGGCCACGCCGACGTCGGGCGTCGCTCCGCTCCTCGTGGAACTCGATGCCTCCGGCTCAAGTGACCCGGACGGCACCATCGTCTCCCACGCCTGGGACTTCGGCGATGGAACGACTGGAGCCAGCGCGGCCACCACCCACACCTACCTCTCGCCTGGCACCTACACCGTCACCCTCACCGTCACGGACGACAAGGGAGCGAGAGACACGGCCACGGAGACGATCGTGGTGGTCGAGAGCACGGGTCAGACCGTGTGCGTCAGCAGCATCGCCCTCTCGCTGCTGCCGGCCCCCGGCGGCTATGTGTGCCAGGCCGTCGTGAAGATCGTTGATGGCACCGGCGCCCCCGTCGCAGGAGCCGAGATCATCGGGGAATGGTCGGGCCTCGTGAGCGGCGTCGCGGTGGCCACCACCGGGGCCGATGGCACAGCCGTCTTCACGTCCAAGAAGTCTCGCAAGTCGGGCGCATTCACCTTCACCGTCACCGATGTGTCCGCCGCTGGCTACGCTTACGACCCCGCCAACAACACGGAGTCGAGCGACAGCATCGTCAAGACCACGAGCACGTCGCGGCGCCGGCGCTAGAGCAAGAGCCCGCGTGGAAGCCGCCTCGGGCCCGTTATCGCCAGAAGTGGCGCTCGGTGCTGCGGTACTGAATGGCCTCGCTCACGTGCTCCAAGCTGACCGCCTGGCTGCCGGCCAGGTCGGCGATGGTGCGGGCCATCTTCAGAATGCGTGTGTAGGACCGTGCAGAGAAGGCGTGCTGCGCCATGGCCTGTTCGAGGAGGCTTTCGGTTTCCGTGTCCAGGCGGCAGTGCTCTTCGATCTGGCGATTGGTCATGCGGGCGTTGGTGCCGCTGTTGCCGAAGCGCCGGTGCTGGCGCTCGCGAGCGGCCATCACTTCGGCGCGCATGACCACGCTGGTGGTGCCGGCGCGGCGGTCTCTGAGCTCGCGGTAGGGCACGCGCGGTACCTCGATGTGGATATCGATGCGGTCGAGCAAGGGGCCGCTGATGCGCGACATGTAGTTGCGAATCTGGACGGCCGTGCAGCGACACTCCCGCTGCGAGTCGCCAAAGAAGCCGCACGGGCACGGGTTGAGGCTGCCGATGACCATGCAGGCGGCGGGGAATTCCACGGTCATCAGCGCGCGGGAGATGGTGATGGTGCCGTTCTCGATGGGCTGGCGCAGGGTCTCGAGCGTCTGACGGCTGAACTCGGGCAGCTCGTCCATGAACAGCACGCCTTTGTGTGCCAGGCTCACGTCGCCTGGCCTGGGGCACGAGCCGCCGCCGACCAACGCCGCGTTGCTGGCCGTATGGTGCGGAGCGCGAAAGGGCCGCGTGGCCAGCAGCGCCCGGCCGCTGGGTAGCTCGCCCGCCACACTGTGAATCTTGGTCACCTCCAGGGCTTCCTCCAGTGTGAGCGGCGGCAGGATCGTGGGCACCCGCTTGGCCAGCATCGTCTTGCCGCTGCCCGGCGGCCCGATCATGAGCACATTGTGGTGGCCGGCCGCCGCCACGGTGAGCGCGCGCTTGGCGTGCTCTTGCCCTCTCACTTCGGCAAAGTCCGTCGCATGGGCATCGGCCTGGGCCAGGAGCGCGGCGATGTCTGCCGTGGCGGGCACCAGTGGCAGCCGGCCGCTGACCAGACCCAGCGCATCGTCCAGGCTCCGCACGGGATACACGTCCAGGCCGTCCACGACAGCGGCCTCGGCCGCGTTGGCTTCAGGCACGATGAACCCCCAGCCGGCCTCACGGGCGGCCAAGGCCATGGACAGCACGCCTTTGACCGGCCGCACCGTGCCGTCCAGTGCCAGCTCGCCCACCGCGGCCAACTCGGCGAGCCGCGGGGCATCGACCTGCTCGTCGGCTACGAGCAGGCCGATCGCGATCGGCAGGTCGTAGGCGGGGCCTTCCTTGCGGGTGTCGGCAGGGGCCAGATTGATGGTGATCCGCCGCCCAGGCCACCGGTGGTTGCAGTTGCCAATCGCTGCCTGCACCCGTTCGATGGACTCTTTCACCGCCGCGTCTGGCAGGCCCACGATGGCCAGGGCGCGGATGCCCCGCACGACGTTGCACTCGACCTCGATGGGATAGGCTTCGATGCCCAGTACACCGGCAGAAGCCACCTTGGCAAGCATGTCACGCGCCCCGTGGGTGTGGTTGTGGGGGGATCATATAGCCGCTGGCACCCGGAGTCAAGGCCCTGCCCGCCGGCACCCTGGGTTGACAGTGCCCCATGCGCATGGTACAACATACACGCCGCCTCGGGCGACGGCGCGGCACGACCTCAACACCCCGGCCGTTCAGGATACCCACATGCGGCTCCGCGAGAAGCTATCGCTCGGCTTCCTCACATTGGCTGCGGTGGTCGGCATGCTGGGCTATGCCTCGATGACCATCAACGCGGATATCGAGACCAATGCTCTCGACCTGGGGACGCGCTCGGCGCTGGAGGTGAAGCTGCCGCAAGACATGGCGCTCTGCCTGCGCACCGCCCACACCGCCATCGGCCACGTGCTGATGCAGGAGTACCGCGTGCAAGTGGAGCCCGACGCGCGCCCCAACGCCACGGACGATATTCGCCAGGCCCAGTCCACCCTCCACGAGGCCCTGCGGCGATTCAAGCAGCACCTCACCCTCGCACAGCGCTCCTTCGATGCCTCCGCTCCACCCGACCCGCACGCGACAGCCAACGGCCCGGCTCTCGCGCAGCCCTTGGACACGGTGAGCGGCCTCCAGCGCGATCTGGCAACCTACGAGACCAAGGCCAACGACTGCATCGCGTTGGCTCACACCGACGTGAAGGCGGCCAGGCAACGCATCGAGGAGGAGCTGGACCCCCTGTGCCACAATCAGATGCTCCCCATGATCGAGGCCTTCGGCACATTCACGGAGCTGGCCCGAAGCCGGCGCGCCCGCGGGCTGCTCCAGAGCGTCCACCAATCCAACCACCTCGTCATGATCTCCACGCTCGTGGCCTTCTTCTTCGCTGCATTCCTGGGCTTGTTCCTCTCGGGCAGGATCTCGAGCCCCATCACCAAGCTCACCACCGCCGCACTGGAGATCGGCAAGGGCCACCTGGACACCCGCGTCGACGTGCAACGCAACGACGAACTGGGGACGCTGGCAACCACCTTCAACCGGATGGCCGACGACCTGAGCACCACCATGGTGTCCAAGTCCTACGTCGACAACATCCTCCGCTCCATGGGCGATACCCTCATCGTCACCGATCGCGAGGGCTACATCACGCGGGTGAACCGCGCGCTCCTCACCCTCCTGGGCTACGGCGACGAGGAACTCCTCGGCCAGCCTGTCAATCTCGTGGTGGCCGAGAAGGACCGCTTCGGCAAGACCCGCATCCGCGAGTCCATGCTCCGCGACGTGGCCCACAACGTCGAGACCAGCTACATCCACAAGGATACCCGGCAGATACCCGTGTCGCTCACCGTCTCGGCCATGTACAGCCGGGCGGACAAGCTTGAGGGCATCATCTTCGCCGCCCAGGACATCACGCTCCGCCGCGAGGCCGAGGCCAAGCTCCTCACCTACCAGGAGCAGCTCCGCTCGCTGGCCGCACACACGTCGCTGGCCGAGGAACGCCACCGGCGGCGCCTCGCCACCCAGCTCGACGACCGCATCGGCGACAGCCTGGCGGTGTGCAAGATCAAGACGGGAGCCCTGCGCGAGGCCGCCACGTCGCCCGAACTCGCCGGCGAACTCGAGGGGGTGCGCTCGATCATCGATGAGGTGATCCAACAGGCGCGCACCATGATCTTCGACCTCAGCTCACCCATCCTCTACGAGCTGGGCATCGAGGCGGCCATCGAGGAACTCGTGCAGCAGGCAGGCGAGCATGCCGGTATCGACACCCGCTTCAAGGACGATGGCAAGGCCAAGCCGCTCGGCGATGCCATTCGGGTGGTGCTCTTTCAGAGCGTGCGGGGCCTCCTCCACAACGTGGTCGACCATGCCCGCGCACGTATCGTCGAGGTGTCGCTCCTGCGCCACGACCAACATGTGGAGGTCGCCGTTCAGGATGATGGGGTGGGGTTCAACCCCGATGCCCTCAACGCAGGCGACGCGTCCACCCGCGGCGGGAGCCTCTTCGAGATCCGCGAGCGCCTCAGGTATCTCGGCGGCCGCCTCGAGGTCAAGTCGGACCCGGGTCGCGGCACGCAGGTCCGGCTCGTGGTGCCACTGCGCCAGCGGACACCGAAGGACGGATAGGGAGACCTGATGAAAACGCGTGTCATCCTGGCCGAGGACCACCAGCTCGTGCGCGAGTGCCTGCGCGCCGCGCTCGAGAAAGAGGGCGACATCGAGGTCGTTGACGAGGCCCGCAACGGGCGTGAAGCCGTGTCGCTCGCTTCCCAGAAGCAGCCGCGCGTGGTCGTCATGGACGTGGTCATGCCCGACCTGAACGGCATCGAGGCGACACGGCAGATCCTCTCCGCCTCCCCCAACATCAAGGTGCTGGCTCTCTCCATGCACTCGGACCGCCGCTTTGTGGCCGGCATGCTGAGCGCCGGCGCGTCGGGGTATGTGCTCAAGGACTGTGCGTTCGAGGAACTGGCCGAGGCGATTCGCACCGTGGCAGCCGACCGCACCTACCTCAGCCCCGGCATCGCCGGCGTGGTGGTCGAGGACTACGTGAAGCAGCTCTCTTTCGAAGGCGAGCAACACATTTCCGTGCTCACCCCGCGCGAGCGCGAGGTGGCGCAACTGCTCGCCGAAGGCAATAGCACCAAGGCCGTTGCCGTGGCACTCCACGTGAGCCCGAAGACGATCGAAACCCACCGCCGCCAGCTCATGGAGAAGCTCGACATCCACAGCATCGCCGAACTCACCAAGTACGCCATCCGAGCCGGCCTCACCTCTCTCGAGCACTAACCCGCACATCTGTCGGCCAAGCGCGGACCGGGCGCTCCCCGCCCAAACGGACGGTGCAGAAGTGACCGGCGGCTGCGCAGCCCCGCCGTCGACCCTGCCATACGACCTAGTGCACACTACACCATCTTGTGGGCACCCGCACACCGCACACAACGCGGTGACTCCATCGATCAATCCATATCAGGGATTACGAGGCCCAATATCGGGATTTTCCCGATTGTGCTTCCAGACCGTCTCGCCGTAGAATGGCGGAGGTTCACGGCGGGGCAACCGACTTGGACGTGCAGCGAACGACAGGATTCGGAAGTACTGGTGGCACAGACTCGGAGACACGTTCCTCGACCTCGTGACCACCCCTCTTCTGGAGAGGGAAGATGAAGACCACGCAGCCGCGAAAGGCGTTCACACTCGCTGAGCTTGCGATCACCGTGGCGATCATGGCGGTGCTGACGGGCCTCGTCATGCAGAGCGCGAGGCGCACTCGCGCCGCCTACCGCGCCAGCATCTGCCAGTCCAACCAGCGCCAGATCGGCCTCACGCTCCACCTCTACTACAACAAACACGGCAAGCTGCCCCCTGACACGGGCACACTCGAAGGCATGATGTGCGAGTTCATCAGCGACGACAAGATCTTCGTCTGCCCCAATGATGACGACCCAGACGCCATCGACAGCTATGGTCCCTACTACGTTCGCCGCCGCAACCCCCACGACATGGACGGCCACGAGCATTTCCTGCTCGGCTGCCCCCGCCATCGCAGTGCCGTCTCCAGTTACACCACCACCCGCTCGACTCTCTCGACGTTGGCCACCGTGCTCACCGACGACGGACGCGTCGTGGACCAGGCCGCCTCAGTGGACGAGCGCACCATCACCGACGGCGCGCTCCGCTTCGCCGACGGCAGCACCGTCACGGTCAAGAGCGCCAACGACGATTACAGGGTGACGGTCATCCAGAGCTTCCGGCTGCCCGATGGTTCGCTGTACACGGTGGTGCGTGTGGCCGGTGACGGCGAGGTCGACGTATCGGTGACGCCGGGATCCAGGTTTGAGGTCGTGACGCCCGGCGCTCTCATTGGGGTGCGCGGCACGGTGTTCAACGTCAAGACCGAGGAAGGCGGCCAGACCACCACCGTCGTGGTGACACAAGGCACTGTCGTCCTCGAGCCCAAGCTCACCAAGCTGGTGACCGTGAGCAGCATTGGCTCCGCCCAGATGACTCACCGCAACGTGCTCAACGCTGGCGATACCGGAACGGTGGATGCCTCTGAGGCGATTGCCGAAGAAGAGGAGCCCGTAGCACCCCCTCCCGATGGACACGAGCAGGACTACTCCCTCTGCAAGCGCTGCAACGGCCACTGCTGGGGCGGATATCACTGCAAGAAGTGCGTCCTGGAGCCCAAGTACGAGTCTATCGACAAGCACCTGTGGAAGGTAATCAAGAAAGAGGCCAAGGCGATCGGCGACCGCGATGGCGACGGGGTTACCGATCCCGATCTTGTCAAGAACTGACACGAGTTGCACCAACCGGCCAAGAAGCGTTCGCCACGCAAGCGGGCTCGAGTTCATGCCATACCCCCAAGCGCCCGACACACCCCGTCGGGCGCTTGCTCTAAGCCATCCCTACCGATATAATCACCTAAGGGACTGCACTGGGCACAGGAAATGGCCTGCACCAGTCGATGCCAAGCACGCATGAAACCAGGCGGGGCGTGATGCACTTGAATCTCCGTCGGATTCTGGGGCGGTATGCGGGTGTGCTGTGGGGGGTGGGCTCCTTCCTCTCCATCGCCATCCTGTGGACGCAGCCGCCGTTCACCGACCCGCTTCACCGCATGGAGTATGCGCTGTACGACCTGCGCATCCGGCGCCGCATCGTCCACCAGCCTGCATCCAACGCTCAAGTGGTCATGGTAAGCATCGACCGCAGCGACGAGAAGCACTTCGGACGCCTCCCCTGGCCGCGCCGACGCTATGCTGACCTGATTCGCCATCTCCACAAAGCTGGCGCGGGCGCCGTCGTGATGGATATCTTCTTCCCCGACGCCAGGGACGAAGCCGACGACCGCGCTCTCGCCCAGGCGATCAAAGACGCGGGCAATGTGTTCCTGCCCAAGTTCAGCCTCCAGGTTCGCTCGGCTGCGGACGCTGACGAGAACGGAGTGTACCGCGGTCCCTTGGCCCGCAATCTTCCGCTGATTGGCGATGCCGCCGCAGGCTCCGGCCACATCAACGTGGTCGTCGACACCGACGGCATCGTGCGGCGCATGCCCGCCCGAGTGGGCTCACCCGACGGCAAGTCGGTGCAGGTGCCCGTAGGGTTTGTGGCCACGCGGCATGCGCTCGGCCTCACGGACCACAAGGTGCTCGCCACGCGCGAGAGCCTCACGTGCGGCCCACTGCGGGTCCCCCTCGACGCCAACGCCTGCATCCCCATCAACTACCTGGACTTCGACCGCGCCGTGTACGTCCGTCCTCCTTTCGCTCCGGACTGGGTGGAAGCTGAGGGCCGCAGGAAGCCAGTTATTCTCTGCTCGTTTGCCGAGGCAATGGGATTGCGCACGGACACCATCGCACCCTACCCCCCCGTCGACTTCCGAGGGAAGGTCGTGGTGGTCGCGGGCACCGTCCAAGGTTCCGAAGCCGACATGCACAGCACCCCGTACGCGCGGCAGTATGGAGCGCTGATCCACGTAGCGTTCATCCACAGCCTGCTCACGCGGCAGATGATCTCGGTACCCAGGCAGACGGTGCTCTTTGGCTGGCTGCTTGCTGTATGCCTGTCGCTGGGGCTCGCCGCCTTCCACATCCGCCTTGGTGGCAGCGCGTACGCCACCGTGGCAGGGATGCTCGTGGCCCTCGTCGGCCTGCTCACCGCGCTCGGCCTCGTATCCTGGGCGCTCTACAACTACTGGGGCATCATGTTCCAGGTTACCCCGTTCGCCGTGGCTCTCGTGTTGCACTTCGGCGCCGCACTGGCCACGAACCTGAGCCGGGCCTCACGCGAGACCGAGGAAACCCGCAAGGCCGCCCAAGCCGCACTACGCGAAAGCGAGGACTACCTCAAGAGCATGCTGGACTCGGTGAGGGCGGGCATCGTGGTCATCGACCCGCAGACGTACGAGGTCCTCGACGCCAACACCTATGCCATGGAGATGCTGAGGAAAGAACGTGCCGAGCTCATCGGCCAGCCCTGCCATGCGACGTTCTGCGAGTTCCAGGCGGGGCAATGCCCCATTTGCGACCTCCACATGCCCGACGTCACAGCGGAAGCCGCTCTGACACACGCGCAGGACAGGCAGTTGTTCATCCTCAAGACCGCCACGTTGGTCGAGCGCCAGGGGCGGCAGTTTGTCATCGAGAGCTTCGTCGACATCACGAACCGCAAGCGTGCCGAGGAAGACTTGCTCGAGAGCAACCAACGCCTCCAGGAAGCCCTCGACGAACTGGCCGCCACGCAACGGCAGGTGGTCCAGCAGGAGCGCCTGCGCGCCCTTGGCGAGATGGCCAGCGGCGTGGCACACGACTTCAACAACGCGCTGATGCCCGTCGTGGGCTACACCGACATGCTGCTCATGTCGCCCGACATGCTCGAGGACACCGAGCGAGCCACCCAGTATCTCAAGAACGTCCGCGCGGCCGCCGAGGACGCGCAAGGCGTGGTCAAGCGCCTCCGCGAGTTCTACCGCCACCGCGACGAGGACGAGGCGCTGGTTCCGCTGGACCTGAGCCAGATGGTGCGCGACGTGCTCACGTTCACCCAGCCGAAATGGAAAGAGCAAACTCAGGCACGCGGGCTCACCATCGACGTCGAAACCGACCTTCAGGACACCCCTCCCACCGCCGGGAACGAGGTCGAGCTTCGTGAGATGCTCACCAACCTGATCTTCAACGCCGTGGACGCCCTGCCGGTCGGCGGCACCATCCGCGTGAGCACACAAGTGGATGGCGACCAGATCCTGCTCCAGGTCGCCGACACAGGCAGCGGCATGAGCGACGAGACCCGGCGACGGTGCCTGGAGCCCTTCTTCACCACCAAGGGCGAACGCGGCACGGGCCTCGGCCTCGCCGTCACCTATGGCATCATCCGCCGTCACCGAGGCTCGATCACGATCGAGAGCCAGGAAGGCAAGGGCACCACCTTCGCCATTCGCCTCCCCGTGACAACCGACCAGGAGGCGCCCCAAGTCGCCGACGAGCAAGAGAGCGTCAGCCTGCCCCCGCTCCACGTGCTGGTGGCCGACGACGACCCCGAAGCCCTCGACGTGATCGTGGCGTACCTCCACACAGACCACCACACCTGCGAAACCGCCCATGACGGGGCACTCGCCTGGGAAACATTCCAGAACGGGCACTTCGACGTCGTTGTCACCGACATGGCCATGCCCGGCCTCAACGGAGCGCAGATCGCCACGCGCGTGAAGGACCTCGCCCCCAGCACACGAGTCATCATGGTATCGGGCTTCGCCGTCAACCTCACCGAGAAGGACGGTGGCCCAGAAAACGTGGACGTGCTGCTGGCCAAGCCCGTGTCGCTGGCAGTGTTCCGCCGCGCGCTCGCCACCGCGGTGGGCGCACAGGTGAGCGTATTCCAGTAGCCCGCCGTTCCGTCTCGCCCAGTGCCCCCCGCCCCCGTCACTTCGCCGGTACGTCACTGCCCATCGCCCAATGGACGGCGTTGACCACCAGGCGCAGGAACCATGCGTCCTGGAACGTCGTGCTGTGCCCCATGGACGTGTAGAACACTCGCCCCCCCTTGTAGGCGTATGTCCACGCCACAGGCTCGTCGCTGATTTTCGAGCCGAGCGATCTGCCCATCATCAGTAGCGTGGTGCCCTCGAGCAGCGGCTGGCTGCGGTAAAGGGTCTCCTGCAACCGGTACGGCCCCGTGATGCCCGTGAGGATCGGGTGCTTTGCCGCGCCGGGAGCCGCTCGCGCCTCCGAATCGCCGCTGCCGTGTCCCGCATAGTTGCAGCCCAGCACGTTCCGGTCGAAGCGGGGCCACCCGTCCGTGCCCTCTGGCCCCTTCCCCTTGCGCAAGGCAAAGGCGTGGGAGGTGGTTCGGAAGGCCACGAGTGGCCTGCCTGCCTCCAGATAGGCGCGGATGTGCTTCAACTGCTCGGCGCGCAGCACGCGGCGGCGCACGTAGAGCACCAGCAGATCGGCGTGGTCGATCAACTCGGCTCCATGCAGATCGTGCTGCCCCTCCACGACCAGCAGCGTGGCGCACATCCCGTGCTTGCGCCGCAGTGCCTCCGTCAGCAGCCGCAGGTTGCCCTCGGAGCCGTAGTGGTGCGTTTCGCCCGCCACAAGCACCACTCGCGGACGGCGGTCGGCCTTGAAGCGGAACGGCTTGCCGCCGAGCACCTGGTCCGACGCGACGGTCGGGCAGACGGCCGTCTCGATGTGCTCCACCACCAGGTCGGTGCCGGTGAAGTGGCTCACGTGGGGCGCGCTCCGCGAGTTGTACATGGTGTCGGTGAGGTCGCGCACGAGCACCACGTTCTTGCCGAAGCGAGCCATGTTGCGGAGCCCGAAGGGACGCCCGATGACGCACATGTTCGTGTGTACGCCGACGAGCATGACGTTCGCGATCCCGCGCTGCTCCACCATGTTCCACACCTCGACGCCCGAGTCGCTGATGGCATCCTCGTCGCGGATGGTGAGGGTGTCGATCTGCCGTCGCCACGGGTTGCCGCCCTTGCACTTGGGCTCGCAGTCGCAGCCGCCGTCGGCCTGGTCGATGGGCCACGTGTGCCCCTTCTCCGACGGCAGCCCGCGGCACCATCCGCCGACGTCCTTCGGCAGGTTGGCCGCCTTCGGCGCCGCCTGTGCTCGCCGGCGCGCGGCATGGTCCTTGTAGGCGGCCATGCAGGCGCTCGGGGCGTGGATGATGAGCGCGCCCTTGCGCCGGGCGGCTTCGAGGAACAGGTTCATGCGCGGCGCCATCTCGGCCACACGGCTGGTGGCACCCTTGCACCAGTGCTTGTCCCACATGTCGCACACGACCACGGCCGTCTTGTGCCCGTCCCACACCACGTCCTGCTGACGAAGCGCGTACGTGCCTGTGGTGGCCTGCTTGAGGCGACGGTGGAGCCGAAGCGACAGGGCATTGGCCTCGGGCACGTCCGCCGCCCGTGCCATGGCCACGGTACACCCACAGAGGGACATGAACAGCACAGCTCGCAACAGCATTCGATCGCTCCTGATGTGGCTCACTTGGCGCCGACTTTGGCGAGCGCCGCATTGATCTTGCCGATCGCCTGCTCGGCCTCGGCCTTCAGTGCGGCGTCGTTGGCACAAGACTTGGCCAGCTTGAGCGCGTCGCCGTGGGCCACGACGGCCAGCCCGGCCAGCGCCAGCTTCTTCTCATCGGGGCGGGTCGCTGCCTCGATGGCCTGCCTGTAGAGTGCCACGGTCGCCGCGGCGGGGCGCTTGCTGTCCAGGCCGATGGCGCGGATGAGGCCCCGCACGGCCAGGATGCGCTGCGTGGGGTCTTTGGCCGTCTTCGCCAAAGGCAGGAGTGCTTCTGCGGCGGAGCCATCGGGCCACGCAGCCAGCGCCCGTAGCGCCCCCTCCCGCACGGCGGCATCCTGGCCGTTCAGATCGGCCTTCACCGCCGCGAGCGCTGCTGAGCCCCCGAGCCGCGACAGCACCCGCAGCGCCGCCACGCGGCCCGCTCCTGTCGCTTTCGCGTGTGCGGCGAGCACGGGTGCCGTGGATCTTGCTACATCGTCCATCCTGCGTGCAATGGCCACGATCGCCCGTTCGGCAGCCCCCCGAGCACCGCTATCCGCCTCAGCCAGCATAAGAGCCGTCATGCCGGCCAGATGCTCGCCGCCCGCCAGCTCGCCCAACACGCTGAAGCACTGCAACCGCACGGCCGCGCTCCTTTCCGCCCCCGCCACCCGCGCAATCTGCCCCAGTTGAGCGGTTGCCCTGCGCGCCCGAAGGCTGCGGACGAGTTCCACCCGCACGGGCTCCGCGGCGCCCTTCAGGCTGGCGATGATCGCGCCGTCCACGTCCTTGCCAGGCAGGCGCTCCAGGCTATGCCGTGCGCCGTCACGCAGCGCGCCGCTCGACGTGCCCGCCAGCTCGCCCAGCAGGCTCACGGAGGAAGCGTCGCCCACCTGTGCCAGAGCCTTCGCTGCCGCCA
>JADHXT010000066.1 GCA_016782825.1 Candidatus Brocadiia bacterium
GGGGACGGTCCCTGCGAGCCTTTGCTCGAGAGCCGTGGCGGTTCCTCCTGCTGGGGCTGACGGGCGGGTTCGGCATGGGCTTCTGCGTCTTTCTGGCATTGAGCCACACCAGCTCGATCACCGTGCAGATCATCATGAACACCAATCCCGTGCTCATCGTGCCGCTGTCGCTGCTCGTGGGTGAGAGAGTGGGGGTGGGCAAGGTGGCAGGAGTGATCGCGGGTGCGGTGGGGTGCGGTGTGGTGCTGGTTGGCGTGCCGCAGCAGGTGGCGCTTGAGAATCCACACCACGTGCTCGGCGGCGCGCTCGCGGCGCTCTCTGGCCTGTGCTGGGCCGTCTACACCGTGTGGGGACGCGACGTGGTGCGCCGGCACGGCGGCCTGACGACCACCACCCTCTGCATGCTCATTGGCGGCGTCGCTTTCCTGGTGGCGTGCGTGGTGATGGGCAAGGATTTGCGCCTGAGCTCGCAGGGCGCGCTCACGGGGCTCTATCTGGCCGTGGTGCCGACGGCGCTCGGGTTCACCGCGTGGTACATGGCGTTGGAGAAGCTGCCGGCCAACGTGCTGGGGCCGTTGCAGTTCATTGTGCCCATCGGTGGCGTGGCGCTGGCCACGTGGCTGCTCAAGGAAGAGGTCACGCCGGCTATCGTGGTCGGCGGTGCGTTGGCTTTGCTTGGCATCTACTTGGCGACACGTGGCCCTTCGGCAGGCGAAGAGCCAACCGAGTCTCCGGTGCGACTTGACTCGCGCGGGCACGGGCGTAGACTGAGGCGACCGTAGCGGCAATCTTCACTTCAGACTGGAGGCTGGACATGGGCAAGCTGGGGTTCGGCATCATCGGGTGCGGCGGGATGGGCGCGTCGCTGGCGCGCGGTCTGGGCGAGATCGATGCGGCGGAGATCGTGACGGTGTTCGACGAGGCACAGGACAAGGCGGGGGAGCTCGCCGAGTCCACCGGCGCCTGTGTCAGCCCCAGCCTCGACGACCTGCTGGCCGACGACGGCGTGCAGGCCGTGGTGGTGGCGGCGCCGCAGTTTGCCCACGCCGAGAGCACCATCGCCGCGGCCAAGGCCGGCAAGCACGTGTTCTGCGAGAAGCCCATGGCCGTGACGCTCGCCGACTGCGACGCCATGATCGAGGCGTGCGCCGCCGCCGGCGTGAAGCTCATGATCGGCCAGGTGTGCCGCTACCACGGGGTGCACGGCAAGGTGAAGGGGCTGGTCGCCAGTGGCGAGTTGGGCAAGCCCATCTGCATGATGGTGCATCGCATCGGCGGCCCCTGGGGCGGCGACTACAACCAGCACTGGCGCCTCAGCCGCGAGATGAGCGGCGGCACCCTCCTCGAGATCAACGCGCACGAAATCGACTTCATGCGGTGGGTGTGCGGCGACGTGGCCAGCGTCTACGCGGCCGGCGGCATCTACCTGGACAAGCGGCTCGACTACCCCGACCTCGCGCTCGTGACCATGAACTTCGCCAGCGGAGCCAAAGGCATGCTCCACCAGGGGCAGGTGAGCGCCATCGGCGGCTATGGCGGCCGGGTGGACTGCGAGGGCGGCTCGCTCCACTTCCCGTTCTTCTGGGGCGGCGACGGTGGTATCCACATCTGCAGGACTGGCGAGGAGGCCACCTTCCTGCCAGCCAGCGAGATCCAGGTGGAGACGCCCGTCACACACGAGCTGCGCGACTTCGTCGGGTGCGTGCTCGACGGCAGCGACGTGCCCGTCCCGGGGCAAGAGGGAAGGGCCGTGGTCGAGATCGGCATTGCCGCATACCGTTCCATCGACGAGGGGCGACCCATCGACCTGCCGCTTTCCTGACGGCACAGCTCTGTCTTCTTTCTTCCTTTGCGTCTTGGCGACTTTGCGTGAGAACGCTTCTCTCCACCTTCTTTCTTCCTTCCTGTGCCTGTCATTATGGCAGGCACAGGTGCCGCACTGACAGCCGCAGAGCTTCAGTGGCGTGGCCGGTGCATCCCCCAGTCGTGTGCTCCCCCGCACCAGAGGACGCGGAGGCCATCGGGCTTGTTCCGTCGCTAAGTGCATGATGTCAGGTAAGATACGGCGCGGGCCGCGCGGTGGAGCGGGGCAGGAGAGCGACGCAAGCCATCAAGAGCGCCCGTGCCGCAGTACGGTGAACAAGCCGATGCCGCACCGGCACAAGGTTTGCATCACAAGTCTGCTGCACAGTATAGTTGCCTCTTGCCGAGCGGCCGGCCTGAGTGGCCAGCCTGCGTCGGCGCACAGTCCTGAAGGAGGAAGTTTGAGCGATGGCGAAAACCCCGAAGGTCAGGCCCTTGGGTGACCGGATTCTCATCGAGCGGCTCGAGGCCGAAGGAACGACGGCCGGCGGCATCGTCCTGCCGGACGCCGCCAAGGAGAAGCCCAAACAGGGCAAGGTCTTGGCCGTGGGCGATGGCGTTCTCGGCGATGATGGCCAGCGTATCCCTCTGCAGGTGAAGGTGGGCGACACGGTGCTCTTCGGCTCGTATGCCGGCACCGAGGTGACCCTCGGCGACGAGGAATACCTGATCATGCGACAGGACGACGTGCTGGGAATCCTGGCCTAGGGCCGTCGTCGATTTGGCTGCGGAGACTGGGAGGCCGTCTGGCCGCGGCTGCCAATGGCACGCTTGGCGGGGCCAATGCCCCATCCAGGCTCAAGAGGAGCAGTTCGTATGGCGAAGAAGACAATGAAGTTCGACGCGGCGGCCCGCGAGTCCATCCGCGATGGCGTGAGACAACTCGCCCAAGCCGTGAAGGTAACCCTCGGCCCCCGCGGGCGCAACGTAGTGCTCGAAAAGAGCTTCGGTGCCCCCACCGTCACCAAGGATGGTGTGACGGTGGCCAAGGAGATCAGCCTCAGGGACAAGTGCCAGAACATGGGCGTGCAGATGGTCGTCCAGGTCGCCTCGAAGACGAGCGACGATGCCGGCGACGGCACGACCACCGCCACGGTGCTCGCCGAGGCCATCTTCGAGCAGGGGCTCAAGAACGTGGCCGCTGGCACCAGCCCGATGGCGCTCAAGCGCGGCATTGACAAGGCCGTCGAGGCGGTCGTAGCCGAACTGGCCGCGATGAGCAAGCCGGTGAAGAGCAGCACCGAGATCGCGCAAGTGGGCTGCATTGCCTCGAACAACGACACGCAGATTGGCGAGATGATCGCCGAGGCCATGGAGCGCGTGGGCAAGGACGGCGTGATCACTGTCGAGGAAGGCAAGAGCATCGACACCGACGTCGAGTGGGTCGAGGGCATGCAGTTCGACCGCGGCTACCTGTCGCCGCAGTTCGTCACGGACACGAGCGCCATGGAGTGCGTGCTCGACGATCCGCTGATCCTCATCCACGAGAAGAAGATCTCCAGCATCCGCGACCTCGTGCCGCTTCTCGAAGCCGCTTCCAAGGCCAGCAAGCCGCTGCTGATCATCGCCGAGGACGTCGAGGGCGAGGCCCTGACCACCCTGGTGGTGAACAAGCTGCGCGGCACCCTCTCCTGCGTGGCCGTCAAGGCCCCCGGCTTCGGCGACCGCCGCAAGGCCATGCTCGAAGACGTCGCCGTGCTTGTGGGCGGCAAAGCCCTGTTCGAGGACCTGGGCATCAAGCTCGATGGCGTGACCCTCGCCGACCTCGGCGGCGCCAAGCGCGTGGTGGTCGACAAAGACAACACGACGATCATCGAAGGCGCCGGCAACCCGGTGGCCGTGCAGGGCCGCATCGGGCAGATCCGCGCGGAGATTGCGGCCACCACGAGCGACTACGACCGCGAGAAGCTCGACGAGCGTCTCGCCAAGCTGGCCGGCGGCGTGGCTCAGATCAACGTGGGCGCCGCCACCGAGCCCGAGATGAAAGAGAAGAAGGCACGCATCGAGGACGCACTGCACGCCACGCGAGCGGCCGTGGAGGAAGGCATCGTGGCCGGCGGCGGCGTGGCGCTGCTCCGCGCGCGGCGCGCGCTCGACAGCGTGGACGCCGAGGGCGATGAGGCCATGGGGGTGGACATCGTTCGCCGCGCCCTGCCGGCACCGCTCAGGCAGATCGCCGAGAATGCCGGCGTCAATGGCGGCATCGTGGTAAGCCGCGTGCTCGAGAGCAAGAAAGACAGCTTCGGCTACAATGCGCTGAGCCGCGAGTACACCGACCTGATCAAGGCCGGCGTGGTGGACCCCACCAAGGTGGTCCGCACCGCGCTTCAGAACGGTGCCAGCGTGGCCTCGCTCCTGCTCACCACCGACGCGCTCATCGCCGAACAGCCCGACGAGGCCGCTCCTGCGGGCGACGACGAGGGCATGGGCGACATGTACTAGGAGAGCATGGGCGAGCATGGGCAAGCCGCCTGCCACGATCGTCCCGCGAGTCATTGGCCATGTAGGGCTGTGGACGAGCGTGGCGGCCTGTCTGTTGTGCGCGCTCTTCTTCGCCGTCGGTACGCTCCGTGCCGGCTCGGACACACTGCCCGTGGGGGGTTCCACCACACCGTGGATCCTCCACGGGCTTCTCTTTGGTCCCGTAGCTGCCCTGGGCGTGTGGCTATTCGCCGGCTTCCTCAAGCTGCCTGATTGGGGGCTGGCGCCCGAGATGCCGCTGGGGATGAAGCTCCTCGGTCATCTGGGGCGCGTGCTGGGCACGCTGGGCGCAACCGCCTGCGTGGTGCTGGCGGCGCTCACGGTGGTCATCCCCGACAGCGTGCCGCCTCGCCCGCCCGCGACCGTCGTGCGCCTGGCACAACCAGCAGCCGCACCCGACGCCGCCGCGACGGCAGGGGCGGCGAACGAATGGCTCATCGCGCGCGCCACGCCTCGGCCTGGGCTGGCGGCGCTCTACGTGCTGGGCATCCTGGCGTGCGCCCTCGTGCGCCTGCTGGGCTCGGCCGTGTCCGAGGCACGCCGCTGGGCACGAGTGGGCGCTCTGCTTGGCTGTGGCGGCGCGCTCGTGGTGCTCGTCGTATGCCTGGTGCTCAATGCCACGGTGTGGCGCGCGAGCATGGCCGCCGTGCCGCTCGGCGTGGGCACGGCGTTGTGTGCCATTCTGTTTGTCGGGCTGTTGGTCTACTTCACGCTGCCGCGTGTGGTGGATGCCTTCGAGGCCTACGGTCTATGAGCCGATGCACTGGCAAGGGACGCGCGACGTGATCCAGGTGGACCACTTGACGAAGCGCTTCGGGGACATCGTGGCCGTGGACGATGTGTCCTTCGCCATCGACCAGGGCGAGGTGGTGGGCTTTCTTGGCCCGAACGGTGCGGGCAAGACCACCGTGATGCGGATGCTCGCGTCGTTTCTGCCCGCCACGTCGGGCACCGTGCGGGTGGCGGGGTGCGACCCGTTCTGGGAGTCGCTCGCCGTGCGGGAGCAGGTGGGCTACCTGCCGGAGCGCGTGCCGCTGTACGGCGAGATGCGGGTGGCGGAATACCTGTTCCACCGCGCGCGGCTCAAGCAGGTGGCGGCGTGCGTCCGCAAGCGCCGAGTGGCCGAGGTGATGGAGCGGTGTGGCGTCGCATCGGTGTCGCGGCGGGTCATCAGCCAACTGTCGCGCGGCTACCGGCAGCGGGTGGGGCTGGCGGATGCCTTGGTGGGCAACCCGCCCATCTTGATTCTCGATGAGCCGACGTCGGGCCTCGACCCCAACCAGGTGCGGCAGGTGCGCGAGATGGTCCGGGAACTGGGACGGGACCACACGGTGCTGCTGTCCACACACATCCTGTCCGAGGTGGAGCGGATGTGCCCGCGGGTGATCATCATCAGCCAGGGGCGCATCGTGGCGGACGAGAGCACGGCCGACGTGATGAGCCGCGAGCCGTCGCTCGAGGAGTTGTTTGTGCGGCTCACACGCACCAGCGACGATGCGAGCGCCGCTCAGGCAGTGGACGCCGACGGGGAGGGGGCTCGATGAGAAACGTGGCGGCCCTCACCAAGCGCGAGCTGCTGGCCTACTTCCTCTCGCCGATGGCCTACGTGGTGCTCACCGTGTTCCTGGCCCTGTCGGGCTACGTGTTCTTCAGCGCCGTGAGCAACACGCAGGAGGCCACGCTGGTGCCGCTGTTCGAGTTCCTTTTCCTGTTGCTGCTGCTCATCTCGCCCATGCTCACCATGCGGCTGTTCGCCGACGAGTTTCAGAGCGGCACCATCGAGCCCCTCCTGACCGCTCCCGTGACGGCGGCCGAGGTCGTGCTGTCGAAGTATCTGGCCTCGCTGTTCTTCCTGCTGGCGATGCTCGTGCCCACCTTCGTGCATGCCGCCGTGCTCTTCGCCTTCGGCACGCCAGACGGAGGGCTGGTGGTGGCTGGCTACCTGGGCGTGTTCCTGCTCGGCGGCTTCTTCCTGGCCGTGGGGCTTGTGGCCTCGGCGTGCGTCCGCTCGCAGGTTTCGGCCGCCGTCATCAGCATTGTGGTGCTCCTGTCGCTGCTGGTGTTGCCGGTAGTGGTGCCGAAGGGCGCGACGGGTGCCGTGAGTGATGCGGTGCGCACCCTGTGCTTCACGGGGCATTTCGAGGAGTTCACACGAGGCATCGTGGACACCCGCGACGTGGCCTACTTCCTGCTCGGCACGGCCTTCTGCGTGTTTCTCACGTGTGTGCTAGTGGCGGTGCGGCGATGGAAGGGGGCGGTGTGATGGCGGGGCGCATGCGTTCATGGCGTGAGGTCGTGGCCAGTGTTGCCGTATTCGTCGGGGTAGCCTTGACGGGCAACGGCTTGGCTCTCCACCTTCTGGGCGGCTTGCGCAAGAGCACGACCACGGCCCTCATGGGAGCCGGGCTGCTGTGTGTGGCCCTGGGGCTGGTGGCCATGCGGCGCCGCGTGGCGCGCGCGTGTGGGAGCCCGACGTTTGCCCTCACGTTGATCGTGGGCTCCGCGGCGGTGCTGGGGGCGGCGGCGTTCGGCTTGCTGAGCTATGTGAATGCCCGCCACTTCTCGCGAGTGCACGTGGCGGATCGCGGCCGCGGCCGTCTGGACACCCGAACGGTCAAGATGCTGCGGGCGCTGGAGCGGCCCCTGCTCATCGTGAGCACGATGGTGCCCTTGCGCTCCCCGCTCGAGGCGTTGCAGAACCGCGTTCGCGGGCGGGCCAACGTCCTCCTGGCGGAGTATGCCAAGCAGTCGTCGCGGGTGAGCTTCCTGGCGTTCGACGCTGCCAGCGACCCGGCGGCCCGTGCGCGGCTGCGACGCGAGCTCCGGCTCAAGGGTGAGGTGCTGCGCGACGCGGTGATCTTCCGCTATGGCGACGACCAGAAGGTGGCCGAGTTTGGCCAACTGCTCGAGGCCCCCGAGAAGAAAGGAGCCATGCCGCGGTTCCGCGGCGAGGCGGTCTTCACAGGGGCTCTCCTCGCACTGGTGGAAGGCAAGAGGACGCACGTGTGCTTCGTGAGGGGACACGGGGAGAAGCTCGTCGACGACTTCGACGAGAGCGGCCCCGGGCTGTCGGCCATCGCCTCGCTCTTGCTCGCCGACAACTGCGAGGTGAGCGTGATCGAGCTGCCGCAAATCCCCGACTCGTGCGATGTGCTCGTGATCCCCGGGCCGAAGACACTGCTGCCACTCCACGAGGTGCAGGCGGTGCGACAGTACGCGCGCAAGCCAGGCAAGGGACTGATCGTGCTGCTCGATCCCGTGCCGCCCTACGACCGGCGGGGAAGCGGACTCGAGGACGTGCTCGGCGAACTGGGCATCGTGGCGGAAACGCAACACACCATCATCAACGTGGTGCGGACCCTCGCCGGCAAGCGCGTGGTGGGCACCATCACGACGAGCAACTTCCCCGCACAGCCCGGCGGCACCGACCTGCCGCCCCAGTGGCACCCGATTACGAAGGACCTGAGGCAGTACCGCACCGTCTTCGACGTGGCCTGCCCCGTCTACGTCCGCAAGGACTTCCGGGCGGGCCCGTCCATGGCGGGGGGCCGCGCAGCATCGCCGAACTTCGAGCTCATCCGCACGGCGGGCGGGGCCTTCAGCCGGCGCGGCGTGGACCCGCGGGCCATCGGCGACATCAAGCCCGTGCGGGGAGCCGAGCGCCTGGGACCCTTCGGGCTGGCCGTGGCCCGCGGCGCCTCAGCGGGAGCACGAGTGGTGGCGGTGGGCGATTCGGACTTCGTCGGTAACGCGTCCATCCGCGCCGGCACGTCGGGCAACGGCATCCTGTTCCGCAACGCCGTGGCGTGGGCCGCGGGCCGCGAATACAAGGTGGGTATCCCGGCCGAGCCGTTTGCGGAAACCCCGCGCCTGGATCTGCGCGCCGAGGACGGGGCGTTGGCTTTCTGGGCCACCGTGGTCGCTCCTCCATTCCACGTCATGCTCATCGGTTTCCTCATCGGGTGGCTCCGCCGCCGCTGAGGCTTCGGAGGCGAGTGCGCATGGGCCTCAGGAAGATGGTCTTGTTGCTGGGCGTCGGCCTCGTGGCCGTCGTGGGCCTCGGCCTCTACGTGGCGCTCGTGGAGTTCCGCGGCGATACCACTTCCGACCGTGTGATCCTGCACGGGCTTGTGTTCCCCTACGATCCGCTGGACGGCCGCCCCTTCCTGGACGCCGTGACCCGTGTCGAGTCAACCGGGCCACGCGGCAGCACGGTGCTGGTGCGCGCGGAGGGCGGGTGGCGCCTTCGCAAGCCGATGGACGCGCGCGCCGATCCCGAGGCAGTGCAGAAGGTGCTCAGCCTGGTCCGCAACCTGCGAGCCGTGGCCGTGTTGAGGCAAGGCGATGCCGCCGCCTACGGCTTACAGCAGCCGCGGCTGAAGGTGCAGGTGTGGATCGCCGGCCAACGGCGTGGCTTCGTGGCTGGCAAGGTGGTGAAGGGGCAAAGCGCGGCGGAGGAGGAAACGTACATCCAGGTGGACGGCGAAGCCAGCGTCCTGTTGGTGGACAACACGCTATGCGCCCTGTTGGAGCGTGGGAGCGAGAGCCTGCGCGACCGACGCGTCTTCGACCCGGCCGCTGGCGAGGCGACGTCGGACGGGCGGTGTCCCCGCGTGGAGGATCGCACCCGGTGAAGGCATTGGTGTTGACGGAATACAACCGCTTCGAGCTTCAGGACGTGCCGCGTCCCGAGGCGGGGCCAGGCGACGTGCGGGTCGCGGTGGAGGTGTGTGGCATCTGCGGCAGCGACGTGCACGGGATGGACGGCAGCACGGGGCGCCGCCAGCCGCCCGTGGTCATGGGCCACGAGGCGGCCGGTGTGGTGGCCGAGGTGGGCGACGGCGTGACGGACCGCGCCATCGGCGACCGCGTGACCTTCGACTCCACCGTCTACTGCGGCACCTGCGGCTACTGCCGCGCGGGGCAGGTGAACCTGTGCGACGCCCGCCGCGTGCTGGGCGTGTCGTGCGACGAGTATCGCAGCGACGGCGCCTTTGCCGAATACGTGGCGGTGCCGCAGCGCATCGTGCATCGGCTGCCCGACGCGGTGACCTTCGAGCAGGCGGCCATGGTGGAGCCGTTGTCGGTGGCGCTCCACGCCGTGCGCCGGGGTGCCCTCCAGCCCGACGACACGGCCGTGGTGGTCGGCGCGGGCATGATCGGCCTGCTCATCGTGCAGGCTCTGCGGGCGGAGGGCTGCGCGCGAGTCATCGCGGTGGATATCGAGCCTCGGCGACTCGAACTCGCCAGCCGGCTTGGGGCCGACACGGTGCTACAGGCCGGCGAGATGGACGTGGCCGCCGAGGTGATGGCGCTCACCGACGGCCGCGGGGCCGACGTGGCCATCGAGGCCGTGGGCATCCCGGCCACCGTGGAGGCCAGCGTGTACGCGCTGCGCAAGGGCGGCCGGCTGGTGCTCGTGGGCAACGTGACTCCGCGTGTGGCACTACCGCTTCAGGCCGTCGTCACGCGGGAACTCACGCTCAGCGGCTCCTGTGCGTCGAGCGGCGAGTACCCAGCATGCCTGGACCTGCTGGCGGCAGGTGCGATCGAGGTGCAGCCGCTCATCAGCGCCGTGGCGCCGCTCGCCGAGGGGGCGGAGTGGTTCGCCCGTCTGCATCGGGCGGACGAGGGGCTGATGAAGGTGCTCTTGCGTCCGTGACGTTTGTGTGGCGACGGGCTTGCTTCGGAGGGGTGGCTTGTCCTAGAATGTGCTCTCAGCGTTGGGTCTCGCTCTCCGTCCTCGCTGGAGCCTGAGGTGAGCCACCGGGCCTGCATCACACGTCGTCGCCTGCTGGGCATGGCTGCGATGGCTCCCTACGTCGTGCACTCGTCGGTGCGCGGTGCCGAGGGAACCGCGCCGCCGAGCGACCGCGTGGTGTTCGGCTCGATCGGCATCGGTGGGAGAGGGCGCATCGACACGCGTATCTTCACCGCATTCGCCGAGTCCCACATGGCCGCCGTGTGCGACGTGGATGCGGGGCGCCTGGGCCGCGCCAAGGCCTCGGTGGATGCCTACTATGCTGCCCATCGCCGCGGCGCCGGCGGCTGTGCCGCCTACGGCGATTTCCGCCGCGTCCTCGAGCGCAAGGACATCGATGCCGTGGCCATCGCCACGCCCGACCACTGGCACGCAGTGCTTTCCATCTGGGCGGCGCAGGCTGGCAAGGACGTCTATTGCGAGAAGCCGATCTCCGTGACCATCGGCGAAGGCCGCAAGGTGGCCGACACCATGCGCCGCCTCGGCCGCGTGTACCAGAGCGGCACGCAGCGACGGAGCCGCGCCCACTGGCGCTTCGCGTGCGAACTGATCCGCAACGGTCGCATCGGCAAGCTTCGGCGCATCGTCGAACTGCTCGGCCGCGGGCCGACGTGTGGCCCGCAGCCGTATCCTCCGGTGCCCAAAGGCTTCGACTACGATATGTGGCTTGGCCCCGCGCCGTGGGCACCCTACACGCCGGCCCGGTGCCGCGGCTCGTTCCGCTGGCTGCTCGACTACTCGGGCGGCAAGATCACCGATCAGGGCGCGCACTTCCTCGACATCGCGCAATGGGCCAACGACTCCGAGCACACCGGCCCCGTGGTCATCGAGGGCCGCGGCACCTTCCCCACCGAAGGGCTCTACGACACGCCCATCACCTACGATGTGACGTGCACGTATGCCAACGGCGTGAAGCTCGAGGTGCGCGACCCCTTGTACCGCGGCGACTGGGCCGTACGCTTCGAGGGCACCGAAGGCTGGCTGCTGGCCACGCGCAACGATCTGCTTGCCTCGCGCCCCGAACTCAAGGAGCCCCTGGGCGGCGGCTCCATCCGCCTGGCGCGGAGCGACCACCATCAGCAGAACTTCCTCGACGCCGCGCGCACAGGCTCGCGGCAGATCGCTCCGCCCGAGGTCGCGCACCGTTCCGCCACCGTGTGCCACCTCTGCGTGCTTTGCTTGCGTCTCGGGCGCAAGCTCCAATGGGACCCCTCCAGCGAACGCTTCGTCGGCGACGCCGCGGCCAACCGCATGCTCGACCGTCCGAAGCGGGAGCCATGGACCCTCTGACCTAACGGAACCTGGACTGGGAAGGAATCGATCGTGAAGATGTCCCTTCGAGCGTGCACGTCTCCTCGCATCATCGCCGTGGCTGGGAGCCTGCTGCTGTGCGTCTCGCTGGCCCACGCCAAGCTCGACGAGGCCGCGCTCGCCAAGCTCATCCCCCAGATCACCACCTACAAGGCAGGCCAGAGCCGCAAGTCACTGATCGAGGCACAGAAGATCGTGGCCGATGCGGCGAAGGAACCCAAGGACGCGGCCACGGCGGCGCGCGTGCTGGCCGCCGTGCTGGGGTCGCCAAAAGCCACCCGCGAGGCGAAGGACTTCGTATGCCGCCAGCTCTGGGTCATCGGCACGGCTGAGCAGGTGCCGGTCCTCGCCGCGATGCTGGCCGACGAGAAGCTGGCCCACATGGCCCGCTATGCGATGGAGCGGATGGCCTGTCCCGCTGTGGACGACGCGCTGCGTCAGGCGCTGCCCAAGCTGAAAGGCGACCTGCTGATCGGCGTGGTGAGCAGCATCGGCGAGCGGCGCGACGCCAAGGCCGCGGCGGCATTGGCCAAGCTCCTGGGCGGGAAGGACGAGGCCGTGGCCGTGGCGGCTGGCTCGGCGCTGGGCAAGATTGGCGGCGCGGAGTCCGCGGCGGCCATCGGTGGCGCCCGTGCCAAGGCGAGCGGGCGGCTGAAGGACGTGCTCACCGAGTCGTGGCTTCTCGCGGCCGAGGGATTGCTGGCGTCGGGCAAGAAGGCCGAGGCCACGAAGGTCTACGACGCGCTCTCGGCACCATCTGAGCCGCGACACGTGCGCGTGGCGGCACTCGGCGGACGGCTCAAGACGATGGTGCCGGCGGACGCGGCCAAGCTGCTCATCGGGCTGGTGCAGGGCGACGACGCCAAGATGCGGGTGGTCGCCGTGCGGCGGCTCACGGGCGTGCCGGGCAAGGAGGTGACCGCCACGGTGGCCGCGCTGTTGGCGAAGGCTGACCCGACGCTCCAGAGCCTGCTCATCGGCGTGCTGGCCGCGCGCGGGGATTCCGCGGCGGCGCAGGCCGTCGCCGCGCTGGCTCGTGGGAGCAAGGACGCGGCCGTGCGGGTGGCGGCAGCGCAGGC
>JADHXT010000067.1 GCA_016782825.1 Candidatus Brocadiia bacterium
CTTCGCCGACAACAACTACGTGCACCACTGCGCCCAGCTCTGGGTCACCTACCGCAACGGCATCGCCATCCGCGGCGTCGGCAACCGCATCGCCCACAACCTCATCCACGACATGCCCCACGCCGGCGTCACCCTCGGCGGCAACGACAACGTGATGGAGTTCAACATCGTCCATCACTGCAACCTCCAGAGCGCCGACACCGGCGGCATCTACTTCTGCTCGCGCGACTGGACGCAGCGGGGCAACGTGATCCGCTACAACCTCTTCCACCACATCGGCGGCTTCGGCAAGGCCAACTCGTGGGCGCCCGTGCGCGGCGGCAAGGTGCCCTTCGAGTACCCCCACTTCACCTGGGGCATCTACCTCGACGACCCGACCACGGGGACCCACGTCCACGGCAACATCCTCTACGCCGTGCCCATGTGCGGGCTCCACAACCACGGCGGACGCGACAACCTGTGGGAGAACAACGTCATCGTCGACTGCCCGGCCTTCCAGGCCGGCCGCCTGAGCCCGAGCTGGTCGGAGTGGCCGCCCATCTACGAGCGGCTCAAGGAGAACCGCCGCGAGGGCTCGCCCTACCTCGCGAAGTACCCCGAGATCGCGAAGATCGCCGACACCCGCCCCGAGGCGATGACCGGCGTCCGCTTCCAGCGCAACATCGTCTACTACACCAAGGCCGGCACCGCGTGGCTCCGCGGCCAGCGCGGCAAGAGCTGGGGCGGCGACGACTCCCAGCTCCTCTACACCCTCCGCATTGACAAGCAGGACTTCGACCCCACGGCCTTCGACCACAACTGCATCTTCGTGGAGCCCGGCCTCGACCTGCGGGTCAGCTTCCACCCCATCCCCGACGCCTCGGGCACGCTCACCTGGGACGAATGGCGGAAGACGGGCGCCGACGCCCACTCGATCCTCGCCGACCCGCTCTTCGTCGACCCCGCGAACCACGACTACCGCCTGCGGCTCAGCTCGCCGGCCCTCGAGCTCGGCTTCGAGCCGATCCCCGTCGAGCTCATCGGCCCCCATCGCGACCGATTCCGCACGGTCGCCCCGGTCCGCGAGGCTCCTGGCGTCTCGGCACTCGGCGACTTCACGACCGAGCGCGCCTACGCGCCGCCGCGCTTCCGCCCCGTCGAGGCCCGCGAGATCGCTCTTCGGGACGGCCTCGGCAACGTCTTCGCCAAGGCGGCCGCGAAGAAGCCCATCAAGGTCGCCTACTTCGGCGGCGGCATCCACTCCGCCAACACCGGCTGGCGCAGGACCGTGATCGATTGGCTCAGGAAGCACTGCGGCAAGGTCGAGGAGATCGACGCGGGCGTGACCGACGCCTGCCGCGGCATCGGCTTCAGCGTCTACCGCTTCCGCCGCGAGGTGCTTGGCCACAAGCCCGACCTCGTGCTCGTCGACTTCGCCCCCGTGCCCAGCGAGGCCAACGCCGACAGCATCCAGCGCTCGGCCGAAGCCATCGTCCGCCAGGCCTGGAGCGCCGACCCCACCATTGACTTCCTCTTCCTCCACGCCTTCGTCGCCGGCTACGAGGACGCCTACGCCGAGGGCGTTCACCCCACCGCCGTCTCGGCCTACGAGCGCATCGCCGATCACTACGGCATCCCCTCGGTCTCGATGGCCTTCCGTGCCGCAAAGCTCATCCGTGAGGGCAAAGCGCTCGCCAAGGGCACGCCCGACGAGGCTAAGAAGGCCGGCAAGCAGCTCATCACCACCACCGGCCGCACGCCCACCTCCGAGGCCCATCTCCTCTACGCCGCCGCAGTCGTCGCCGCGCTCCGGCAGGCCGCCGCCTCCCCCAAGGCCACGGCACACAAGCTCCCCGCGCCCTACCGTCCCGACCACTACGAGCGTGCCCGCCTCGTGCCCATCACCAAGGCCATGCTCAGCGGCAAGTGGGAGGCCCTCCCCGCCGACCACGAGCTCAGCAAGCGCCTCCGCAGCCACATGGCCCCCATCTGGTTCACCAACACCCCCGGGGCGAAACTCACCTTCCGCTTCAAGGGCACCGCCGCCAGCATCCTCGACCTCATGGGCCCCGACACGGGCCGCGTGAACGTCACCGTCGACGGCGAGCCCGCCGGCACCCGCCAGCAGGTCGACCCCTGGGCCTACTACCAGCGCCTCTCGGCCCTCCCCCTCGCCAGCGGCCTCCCCGACGGCGAGCACACCATCACCCTCGAGCTCCTGCCCGAGCCGCCCAGCCGTGCCGCCCCTATTGCCAGCGCCAAGAAGGCCGGCCGCTTCGACCCCAAGCTCTTCGAAGGCGTCGCCCTCCGTCTCGGCGGCCTCCGCCTCCTCGGCGAGATCGTCGAGTAGCACTGGTGCCGCGCTCGACCCCGTGCTCGCCGCACGGGGTCATGTGTACCACGGCCTCCGTCCTGGCCCAGCCTCCGAAGGAGGTGACGGAATAAAGCCCACGGTGATGCCCCGCCCCCAGGCGGGGAGGAGCCGTGGGAACAGGCAGCTATACAGCCCAGCCCCCGAAGGGGGCGGCAGAACCTCGCGAACCGGTGTCTCTGCCGCCCCCTTCGGGGGCTGGGCCGTGTCTCGTCCATGATCCCACGGCTCCGCGTCCCGCCGAGGTCTCGGCGGGAAGCATCGCCGTGGGCTTCATTCCGTCGCACCCTTCGGGCGCTGGGCCGATGATACCGGTGGGGCCGCTCGCGAGTCGCGAGCTCACGTGTTTGACCGCATGGGCTGCGTGGATAGAATGCCGATCTGAGACGTGCCAACGGTGATCCCACTCCCCTGCACGGATGGACTGAGCCCCATGCCCGAGCGCACGCGCTATGCCATCGTCGGCCTGGGCGGCCGATCGAGGATGTATGTGAAGGCCGTGACGGAGACGTACGCTGACCAGGCGGAACTGGTCGGCCTGTGCGACGTGAACGAAGGACGGCTCAATCTCTGCGTGGAGGAGGCTCGCGCCAAGGGAGCCGAGCCACGAGGCTATCTGGCCGCCGACTTCGACCCAATGCTGGCCGAGACGCGGCCCGATTGCGTGATCGTGACGACGAAGGATTGCCACCACGACGAGTATCTGTGCCGCGCGATGGAGGCGGGCTGCGACGCCATCACCGAGAAGCCCATGACCACCGACGAGCACAAGTGCCAGCGCATCCTCGACACCCAGCGCCGCACGGGCCGCAAGCTCACCGTGACCTTCAACTACCGCTACTCGCCGCCCCGCACGCAGATCAAAGACCTGCTCATGTCGGGCGTCATCGGCGACGTGCTGAGCGTCGACTTCCACTGGATGCTCGACGTACACCACGGCGCCGACTACTTCCGCCGATGGCACCGCAACAAGGCCAACTCGGGCGGCCTGATGGTGCACAAGGCGACCCACCATTTCGACCTGGTCAACTGGTGGATGTCGAGCGTGCCCGAGAGCGTCTTCGCCTCGGGCCGCCGCGTCTTCTACACGCCCGAGCAGGCCGACCGCTACGGGCTCGCGGCCCGCGCCGAACGCTGCCTCGACTGCCCGGAGGCCGGCCGCTGCGCCTTCCACATCGACCTGCGGGCCAACGAGCGCCTCAAGCGGGTCTACCTCGACACCGAGCGCCACGACGGCTACTTCCGCGACCGTTGCGTCTTCAGCGGCCAGATCGACATCGAGGACTCGATGCAGCTCGTCGTCCGCTACGCCAACGGCGCGGCCATGAGCTACTCGCTCAACGCCTTCATGCCCCGGGAGGGCCACACCGCCGTCTTCAACGGCTCGCGGGGCCGCATCGAGCACAAGTGCGAGGAGACGGTCTACATCAACGGCGACGGCTCGGTGCCCGGCGAGCTGGTCGCCGAGGGCACGACCATCAAGGTATTCCCCCACTGGCAGCCGGCCTACTCGGTCGACGTGTGGACCGCCGAAGGCGGCCACGGCGGCGGCGACGGCCTGCTGCTCGAGGACATCTTCCGCCCCGACCCCGCCGGCGACCGCTACAAGCGCGCCGCCGACCAGCGCGCGGGCGCCTGGTCGATCCTCACGGGCATCGCCGCCAACCGCTCGATGGCGGCCGGCCGCCCCATCCGCATCGACGAGCTCTGCCACGACGTCGGCCTGCCCGACACGCCGCCCATGCCCTCCCCTGCCGAGCCGATCCCCATGGCCAGGCCCACCGTCCGCGCGGTGAGCCCCGAGAAGGCCATGAAGCTCCGCGACGAGGCCCAGGCGGAGGACGGCACGGGCTAGTTGGGAGACTCGCGAGCAATGGCCAGCCTGTCCGCTTGCGGACGAAAGACCCATCGCCCACGGCGTAAGCCGTGGGAAAGTAGGCCGCCACTCGTCAAGCCCCGTCAGGGGCGTAAGAAACGCGCGATGGTGGACGCGCAACACGGTACGCGGGCCTCTTACGCCCCTGACGGGGCTGGGTCTGGGGGCGACGCGAGTCCCACGGCTTACGCCGTGGGCTATGGGTCTGTCGCCCCTGCGGGGCTGGCCTCGATGGCCACGCGGTCGCCACGGGAGGACGAAGGTCCCCGTCATCCCCAGGGCCAGACTCGACCGTCCGGTACGGGGCTCCGTCGAGCAGATGAGAGAGGAGGCGTACATGCTTCATGACCCGAGCCATCGCACCCCGATGCCGGTCGCCGAGGAGATCCGGCTGAGCCAGAGCGATACCGACATCCTGCGCCGTCTCGCAAGTGAGCTGGCCGAGATCGCGGCGATGCCCGTGCACGCCGGGAAGGCGCGGCTGTGGCAGAGGCTCAACGATCTCGACGCCGAGCGGCCCATGGTGTGGATCAACGAGATCCCGTGGCACGAGATGAACGTCGATGACGAGCTGACCCTCGAGGCCGAGCACCCCTGGGCACGGGAGCAGGAGGCCGAGCTTCGCCGCACCCTCTATCAGTGGCGCCACCTGCCCGGCGACATGGTCGTGAGCGACTTCCTCGCCTGCCCGCTCGCCATCCACAGCACCGACTTCGGCATCATCGAGGACGTGGAGGTCGCGAAGACCGACGAGGCGAGCGACGTCGTCTCGCGCACCTTCCACGTCCAGATCCACGACTTCGGCGACCTCGACAAGATCCAGATGCCCACGGTCACCCACAACAAGCAGGCCACCGAGCTGCGCTACCAGGCCATGTGCGGAGTCTACGGCGGCATCCTGCCCGTCCGCAAGATGGGGCAGACCCACATCTGGTTCACCCCGTGGGACTACCTGATCCGCTGGTGGGGCGTGGCCGAAGCGATGATGGATCTCATCGAGCGGCCCGCCCTCGTCCACGCGGCCGTCGACCGCATGGTCGATGCCTGGATGGCGGAGCTCGACCAGTTCGTCGAGCTGAACCTGCTGGCGCTCGACTGCAACAACACCCGCATCGGCTCGGGCGGCTACGGCTACACCGACGAGCTGCCGGGGACGGACCACGATCCGGCTCGCGTGAAGCCCATCAACATGTGGGGGTGCTCAAACGCCCAGATCTTCAGCGAGGTCTCGCCCGAGATGCACTGGGAGTTTGCCCTCGAGCACGACCTCCGCTGGCTCGAGCGATGGGGGCTGACCTACTACGGCTGCTGCGAGCCGCTGGACCGCAAGGTCGCCATCCTCCAGAGCGTGCCCAATCTGCGGAAGATCTCGGCCAGCCCCTGGTGCGACCCCGCCCGCGTGGCCACAGAGATGGGCACCGACTACGTCATCAGCCACAAGCCGAGCCCGGCCATCCTCGCCGAGGACGCCTGGCGCCCCGAGCAGGCCCGCGCCGACCTCCGCGCCTTCCTCGACGCCACCGAGGGCCAGTGCCACGTCGAGCTGATCATGAAGGACATCTCGACCGTGCGCTACCAGCCCCAGCGCCTCTGGGAATGGGCCGCCATCGCCATGGAGGAAGCCGAGGCGTTCGCCCGCTAGCCCGCACTTCTCACCAGATTCCGTCGTGGCGAACGCAAGTGGTGGTGAGGCGGCAGGATGGGACACAGCCCAATGCCCTGGGCACCCCGCACCGTGTGCGCGACCAGCGAGTCGAGTTTCGGTTCAGGCAAGGACGCACACGCGGCCCTCCGCAGGCGTATCCACATGGATACGTCGAGGATGGGGCGCACGGAGGACGCCGCCTGGGGCGGAAGGCGGCCGCTGGCGGCGAAATCTGGTGAGAAATGCGGGTTAGCCCGCTACCCTTCCACCACCGTCGCCTTCATGCGGAGGCCGTTGAGATGCTTCTCGACGGCCTCATTGCGCGCCAGCTCGGCCAGACGCTCCTTGATGGGATCTCGTACCTCGTCGAGGGGCGCGGACCCGGGAGCCTTGCGGTCCAGCAGCTTGGCGATGTGGAAGCCGAACCGAGAGGGGAAGACTTCGCTCACGCTGCCCACGGCCATCGAGAATGCGATGTGCTCGAACTCCTCGACCATCTGGCCGCGAGGGAAACAGCCCAGGTCGCCGCCGTTGTCGGGGCAGTCGGAGTGCTGCGCGGCCAGTTCGGCGAAGTCGGCGCCCGCGTCGAGCTCCGCCTTCACCTTCTCGAGCTCGGCCCGAGCGTCAGCCGGCCCGCATTCCGGCCCCACGTGCTTCACGATATGGGCCACGTGCACCTGCTCCGGCACCACGAAGTCGTCCTTGTGCTCCTCGTAGAAGCCCTCGATGGCCGCGTCGTCGGGCTCGGCCAGGCCGCCCGTCACGCGCTCGAGCAGACGGTTCACCCGCAGGCGCAGCTCCACATCCTCGCGGATCGCCTCGTCGGCATCCTTCGTCAGGCCGAGCCGCTCATAGAAGGCCTCGTCGCCGCCGTACTGCTGCTTCATCTCCGCGAACGCCTGGTCGACGTCCTCGACGGGCACCGGCTCGGGGTCGGCCTTGCCCGCCTGCTGGAGCAGGACGCGCTCGACCACGTTCTCGCGTGCCCACTCGTGGAGTCGGGCCTCGCGCTTCTCGGGATCGTCGTCCTTGAAGGCCTCCTCGTATTGAGGCCGCATGCGCTCCGCCTCCTGGCGGATCACGTCCTCGCTGATGGGTTCGCCGTTGACGGTCAGAGCCATGAGCTCTCCTCTCGAGGTGGCTGGAGAAAACGGTATTGTACCCGGGCGGCATTTCGCCCGCAAAGGCAGCAAGGCGCTCAGAGCACGCCCCCCAGATGGTCGGGGCTCTCATCCCTCTTCCTGCTCCTGCTCTTGCTCTTGCTCTTGCTCTTGCTCGTAATCGATCTGGCCCCCCGGATCAAAGAAGACCGACCACGAGCACGAGAGGACACGAGCCGAGCCCTCTCCATGATCTGCACGCCCTGGCGGAGTATGGCCCCTGATAGTGTTAATCCGGCTTCTTTCTTCAATCGTCCTCGTCCAGCCTGCCCTGAGCGAAGTCGAAGGTTCGTCCTCGATTCGCCCTTCGGAAAGGGAATCGCCTCGCCTCGGCGTCGCGGCGCCTTCGCTCTTGAGGGCATGGCGGTGAGGGTCAAGAGCATCGCTCGCGAGCCGCTTCGCATTGGCGCCAACGGCAAGCGGGAGTCGATCCGAGGACGACCCTTCGACTTCGCTCAGGGCAGGCTGGACGAGGACGATGAAGAGGAATCGCCGCTTTCAGGAGTCATGCACGCCCTGGCGCCCGGATTTGACATCCCTGGACGGCGGGGTATAATTGGGAACGAAGTCGGCGTGGGCGGGGTGTGGCGCAGTTTGGCTAGCGCGCGTGCCTTGGGAGCACGAGGTCGGCGGTTCGAATCCGCCCACCCCGACCAAAGCTCAGACGACGGTGGGTGTAGCTCAGCAGGTTAGAGCGACAGACTGTGGCTCTGTAGGTCGGGGGTTCGAATCCCCTCATCCACCCCACTTAAGTCAAGAATCTGAAAGGACTTACAGCATGTGCCTTGCGGCTTTTTGCATGTGACAAGCATGGAGGTGCACACGGTTGCACAAGACGCCGTAACCAGCTTGGTCACAATGCCTTAAGTGCGACCTAGGTTTTCTTCTCCTGCTGCCTTCTGCAACGAGAATGGCACAGATCAGGCACGCGCTCCCGCCTTCCTGATTCCCTCTTGAACATTACGTTCCGCCGGGGGTCCTGCCCTTCATGATGGCGTGTGCCAGAGCGTCAAGGGGCGCTGAAAACCGGCCACCCGGGGGCACTTGAGAATAGGCCACTTTGAGCGGAAGGGGTATGGCCTCGTAGCATCTCCGCGGAAAGGAGGTGCTCGATGGCCAACCGCCTCAAGATGGCCAAAGTCAACGCGATTGTGCAGTTGCGTGAACGGGGCTGGCCGTTCCGACGGATCGCCAGGGAGCTCGGCGTCCATCGGGACACGGTGTCGCGGGTGGTACGGGAGGCTACGGCTGGGGCAGATCCGGCCAAAGCGCCCCTCGGGTCAGAGGGGGCAGTGGTGCCCGGGTGTGCGCCGACGATCATGGCACGATGGCCACGGGGAATCAAGGGGAATGGGTTGTGGACCCCGTGAGAGCCGTCCTACGGCAATGTCGGGGGCCACAGCCCGATGACGCCCCCAGCCACGCATGTCGAGTCTAGGCCGGCCGCGTCGTCTAGGCTACAGACCTCTGCACCAGGAGTTGGCGCAAGAACTGGTGCACGAACCAGGCGACCTTATCGTGAGTCAAGCAGGGAACGGTACCTGGGAGGGGGCTCTACACACTTCGCGTGTAACGTCAGCGTGTCTTCTGGGCTCTGGCCCCCACCTGATTGGCCGTCCCCCTCCCCTAACCGCCTCACGCGGTAGCGCGAGCCCAGCACCTCACCACCCCTTCTGACGAGGGCTAGTACTCGGTTGGCAGAGTCCGGAGTTCCTGGTAGGTGAAGACGGGGCCGTCCTTGCAGACGTACTTGCTGCCGATGTTGCATCGGCCGCACTTCCCAATCCCACACTTCATCCGCATCTCGAGGGAGAGGATGATTGCGTCTTCGGAGAAGCCGAGCGTGGCGAGGGAGACGAGGGTGAACCGGATCATGATCGGCGGGCCGCAGACGAGGACAAGTGTGTTGTCCGCGCTGGGCTTCAGAGCGCCGAGCAAGGACGTCACGACGCCCTCGTGTTGGGTCCAGTGCTCGTCGGCGTGGTCCACCGTCAGGTGGACGTCAATACCGTCGCGCGCCTGCCATTCGGTGAGCTCATCCTTGTACATGAGCTCACCCGGTGTCCGGGCGCCGTAGATGACGAGGATCGAGCCGAAGCGACTCCGGTTCGCAGGATCGAGGATGTACTTGATTGCCGCGCGGAGCGTGGTGAAGGCGAATCCCCCCCCGATGATCAGCAGGTTCTTGCCGGCCATTGTGTCCCAAGGGAACGGCCTGCCCATGGGCCCCCGCACGCCGATCGCAGTCCCGGCCTCGACGCTGTGGATCTCGGTGGTGAAGAGCCCGACCCGCTTGATCGTGAAGAGCAGGTAGTCGGTCTCCGTCGGCGAGGAGGCGATCCCGAAGGGCGCCTCGCCCATCCCCGGCAGGGAGAGCTCGGCAAACTGGCCCGGCAGGTGATCGAACTCCACGGCGCTCTTCGGATCCTCGAAGACGAGCCGGAAGGTCTTGATGTCCCGCGCCTCGTTCTCGACGATGACCTCGTCGATGCGCGCGGGGTAGGGAAGGTAGGGGTTCCTCGCCATGGCTTAGGCTCCAAGCTCCCTGAGCACCGTCCGGAGGTCCATGCTCGCCGGGCAGTTGCGGATGCACCGGCCGCAGCCTACACAGAAGAGCCGATCGAGGTTCTCGACGGCGTACCGGAACTTGTGCATGATGCGCTGCCGCCACCGTTCCTTGGGGCTGGGCCGCGGGTTGTGGCCGGAGCCGTGCAGCGTGAAGAGCGGGTAGGCGCAGCAGTCCCACGTCCTTACCCGCCGGCCCCTGGTACCCCGAAGCTCGTCGGTGATGTCGAAGCAGTGACACGTGGGGCAGAGGAAGCTGCACGTCCCGCATCCCAGGCACGTCTGGCTGGCGGTCTCCCAGCATGGAGAATCGTAGCCATCGCGCAGGCGCTGGGCGCTGTTGTCGACCTCTACCGGCGCGATCAGGCTCTCCGCCGCGCCGACCCGCTTCTCTGCCTCTTTGACGGCGTCGTCGGTGGCGTCGGCGAGCAGATCCGCCACCGACGAGAGCAGCTCCTCGCCTTTGGGGGTCTGCGCCCGCAGGAGGAGGTCGGCCTCGAGGCCCACGGCGAGCACGTCGGCGCCGGCGCCGTCGCCGGGTCCGCCGCCCACGGACGTGCAGAAGCAGCTCGACATGGGCCGGGTGCACGCGAGCGCGATGACCGTGGTCGTCTCGCGGAGGCGCGCGTAGTAGGGGTCAGGTGGGTCGCCGTCGAGGAACACCTTGTCGAGCGCGAGCAGCGCCTTGGCGTCGCACGGACGCACCCCGACAAGGAACGTCTCACCGTCGGGCAGACTCGGCTCGTGGGCCTCCCCGTCGCAGAAGGTGAGCAGCGTCTGGCTCTGAGGGAGGAAGAACGCCTTTGGCGAGAGGCGGAAGTTCCGGTATTCCAGGACCATGGGGTCGTCGAGCGGCGCCTGGGTGAGCGCCACGTCGCCGGCGTCGTCTCGCGCCGGCGCGTAGACCGCGCCTCTCTCTCGCAGGCGGCCGAGCAGGCCGTCCAGATCGGTGTGTGGAATGCGCTTCTCAGTCATCGCTCCCTCCGGCCCCGCGGGACGAGGTCCCCGGGGGCTAGGGCTCGGTCAGAAAGTCCTGGGCATCGTCCATGTCGAACGCCGAGAGCGCCGGCAGCACGTCGGCCGACTCGCCTGAGCGGTATCCGTAGAGGTCCTCGACCTCCTGCCCCAGCTTGCGCGTGAGCAGGCGCGTGTCGATCCCCATGGAGCACGCCCGCGCGCAGGCCCCACACTCGGTGCAGCGCCCGGCCATGTGGAAGGCTCTCACGAGGTGGTAGATCGTGACATCCGACATGTCCGTGCTCGTGCCGACCCACCTCGGCCGCGTCTGGTCGAGGAGACACTCCTTGCAGTAGCACATGGGGCACGCCTGTCGGCACGCGTTGCACCGGATACACTTCGACAGCTCGTCCTGAAGGTGCGCCCATCGGTCGTCCAGGGTCTTCGACGCGAACTCGTCGGTCTGCCGCCGCGCGCCGTCTGGGTCCTTCCCCTCGACAGGCTCGCCGACCAGAACGTCGGGTAGCGAAGGCGTGGGCGCCCGACACTCCAGACAGGCGTCCGCGACGATCTCCTCCCGCGGCAGGGTGACCTCGCGGCCGTCCTCGACCACGACGTGGATGTTCCCCAGCGCGTCCTCTCCTGCCCCCAGTGCTTCGTGCTCGCCGAGCGCTCTCTCCGCCTTCCGGACATCCACCATCCCCGGACAGGCGACACCGACGAGCACCAGCTTCTCGCGAGGCACCTGGCGCTCCTGGACCAGTGCGATTGCCGACCGGGCGTCGCATCCCTTCAGCACCACCGCGACGGTGGGCAGCGGCGGCGCCCGTTCGGCCTCTCTGGCACTGGCGGGGGCCTTGAACAGCCGCGGCAGGTAGACCGCGAGGTTGGTGGTGCAGAAGGGGTTCCAGGCGAGTCGCTCCACCTCTTCGGGCGAGGTGAGGAAGAGCGGGGTGGTGCGGAAGGGAAGGGTCGCCTTCTCGTACCCGAGGAAGAGGTCCACCCTCTTCTCGCGCAGGAGTTCCTCGGCAGTCTCGCGCAGACGCGCTTCGATCTCGTGGCTGGGGGTCATAGCGTCTTCACCAGTTTCTCGTTTGGGCCGAGCTTGCGGACCTCCTCGACGACCTTCTCGACCACGGCGGCGAAGCGCCCGCCTTCCGACGCCGAGACCCACGTGAACTGGACTCGCTCGGGCTCGATCCCGGCATACTGGAGCAGTTCCTTGAAGAGCGCGAACTTCCGTCGGGCGACGAGGTTCCCACTGATGTAGTGGCAATCGCCTGGATGACATCCCGAGACGAGCACGCCGTCGGCCCCGTTCTGGAGGGCGCGCAGCAGGAACGCGGGGTTGATCCTGCCGGAGCACGGCACACGGATGATGCGGATGTTGTGGGGGTACTGGATGCGACTGACGCCGGCCAGGTCGGCCCCGGCGTACGAGCACCAGTTGCAGAGGAACGTCGCGATCCTGGGCTCCCATCCCTTGTCCGTCGCGGCGTCCTGCACGGTCTGGGTCTGGCTCATGGCTCCCTCACATCGCGTCGACGGCCTGGAGGATCTGGTCGTTTCGGAAGCCCTTGAGGTCGATCGCGGCGGCGCGGCACGTCGCGGTACACGCCCCGCATCCCTTGCAGGTCCCCTCGTTGACCACCGCGACCCGGAGGATCGGGTCGAGCTCGATCGCCTTGTATGCACAGATCTCGGCGCAGTCGCCGCAGCCGCTGCACCGTGAGGCATCGACCGCCGCGACCTTGCCTTCCGCCTCGATCTCGGGCTGACTCAGGACGGTGGCCGCGCGCGCCGCCGCCGCGCGCGCCTGGGCGATACTCTCTGCGATGTCCTTCGGGTAGTGCGCGAGGCCGCACAGGAACACGCCGTCGGTCGCGAAGTCCACC
>JADHXT010000068.1 GCA_016782825.1 Candidatus Brocadiia bacterium
GCGGACGATGTAGGTCTCAAACCCGGGCGTGCCGGTTTCGCGTCCGCAGCCCGCGGTGGCCACGAGGAACGCCATCGCCGCGGCGACGGGCATCGCCGCCTTGTGCCAGTGCAAAGTCATGCCGGCCTCCTTACATGATGCTGGAGCCTGGGGGAACAGGCGGCTGCCCTGCTGGCAGGCCGCGCTTCACAGTCTACCGCAACGGAGCAGAGAAGGGAAACCGCGATGCCCTCCGAACCGCCTGCGCAAGGCCGTTCGGAGCGCGCGGGGCCTGTGATGGGGCGGAGCCGTCTACCTCCCGGCTTCCGGGGCGGGGCCAGGGCTGGCGTATTCCTGGATGGACTTGACGCTGATGCCCTTCTTGCGCAGGGCCTCGATGCCACTGACGAAGGCCCCTGCGCCGCTGATCGTGCTGATGAGGGGCACGCGGTTGGCCAGCGCCGCCGTGCGGATGCGGATTTCGTCCTGCCGCGGTTTCTTGCCGCTCACCGTGTTGATGATGAGGTGCACCTCGCCGTTCTTGATGCGGTCGAGCACGTTCGGGCGGCCGACGGAGACTCGCTGGACGGTCTGCACGGTGACCCCGTTGCGCTGGAGTGCCGCGGCCGTGCCTTCGGTGGCCACGATCTCGAAGCCCATGTCCTCCAGCTTCTTGGCGATGAAGATGATCTCCCGCTTGTCGCTGTTCCGCACCGAGACGAACACGGTGCCCTCCGTGGGCAGCGTGTGCCCCGCCCCCTGTTGGCTCTTGGCAAAGGCGAGGCCGAAGCTCTCGTCGATGCCCATGACCTCGCCCGTGGACTTCATCTCGGGGCCGAGCACCGCATCCACGCCGGGGAAGCGGACGAAGGGGAACACGGCCTGCTTGACCGCCACGTGCTCGATGCTCACTTCCTCGGTGAAGCCCAGGTCGGCCAGTTTGTGGCCGAGCATGACCTGGGTGGCGATCTTGGCCAGCGGCACGTTGATGGCCTTGCTGACGAAGGGCACGGTGCGGCTGGCTCGCGGGTTCACTTCGAGCACGTAGATCGCGTCGTCGCGGACGGCGAACTGCACGTTCATGAGGCCGACCACGCCGAGTTCGGTGGCGAGGGCCTTGGTCTGGCGACGCAGCTCGTCCACCTGGGCATCGGTGAGCGTGATCGGCGGCAGCGCGCAGGCCGAGTCGCCGCTGTGCACGCCGGCCTCCTCGATGTGCTCCATCACGCCGCCCACCACACACATCGTGCCGTCGGCCACGGCATCCACGTCGACCTCGATGGCGTGCTCGAGGAACTTGTCGATCAGGATCGGGTGTTCCTCCACCGTATCCGACGCCAGCCGTGCCTCGATCATGAACCCGGCCAACTGCTCTTCGTCGAACACCACTTCCATGGCCCGCCCGCCCAGCACATAGGAGGGGCGCACGACGACGGGATAGCCGATCTCGGCCGCCACCGTCTTGGCCTCCTCGAATGTGAAGGCCGTGCCGTTCGCTGCCTGGATGAATCCGAGCTTCTGGAGCAAGGCCGCGAAGCGCCTGCGGTCTTCGGCGCGGTCGATGGCATCGGGGCTGGTGCCCAGGATGCGCACGCCGGCCTGTTCGAGGGGCACCGCGAGGTTCAGGGGTGTCTGGCCGCCGAGCTGCACGATCACGCCTTCGGGCTGCTCCTCCTCGATGATCGCCAGCAGGTCTTCACGAGTCAGCGGCTCGAAGTAGAGCTTGTCCGAGGTGTCGTAGTCGGTCGACACGGTCTCGGGATTCGAGTTGACGATGATGGCCTCGTAGCCCAGCTCCCTGACCGCGTAGCTGGCGTGGCAGCAGCAGTAGTCGAACTCGATGCCTTGGCCGATGCGGTTGGGCCCACCACCGAGGATGAGCACTTTCTTGTTCGCCGTCACACGGTTCTCGTTGACGCGCTCGTAGGTGGAGTAGTAGTAGGGCCTCGCGGCGTCGAACTCGCCGGCACAGGTGTCCACGAGCTTGAACGCCGGGCGGATGCCGCGCCGCTGCCGCTCGTCGTAGACGGCCAGCTCGCTGGTGCCCGTCATGTGGCCCATCTGCACGTCACTGAAGCCGGAGCCCTTGGCCTCCCACCACAGCTCGTCGGGCATCGCGGCGAGGCCATCGCTGCCCTGGTACTCCGCCACGCGACCGCCCGTCTGGAGAATCTCCTGGATGTTCCAGAGGAACCAGCGGTCGATCTTCGTCAGCTCGGCCACCTCGTCCACGGTCATGCCGCGTTCGAGGGCGAGCTTGATGTAGAAGTGGCGCATGTCGTTGGGCTGGACGAGCTTGTGCCGGAGCTCGGCCTCGTCCTTCGGCTCGGGCACGCGGTCGTCGCGGCCATCGAAGCCGAGGCCGAACCGGCTGATCTCCAGGCTGCGGATGCCCTTCTGAAACGCTTCCTTGAAGTTGCGCCCGATGGACATCGCCTCGCCCACCGACTTCATGGACGTGTTGATCGTGGGGTCGGCCTGCGGGAACTTCTTGAACGTGAACCGCGCGATCTTGAACACGCAGTAGTCCACGGTGGGCTCAAAGAACGCGTAGGTGCGGCCGGTCACGTCGTTGAGAATTTCATCCAGGGTCATGCCGATCGCCAGCTTCGTCGCCACGCGAGCGATGGGGAACCCCGTGGCCTTGCTGGCCAGCGCGCTGCTGCGCGACAGGCGCGGGTTCACCTCGATCACCACGATGTCGCCATTGGCCGGATTGCCGCCGAACTGGATGTTCACGCCGCCGCCCGTCACGTCGATCTTCCGGATGATGCGGCGGCACAGATCCGTGTATTCCACGTATTCCTTCGTGGTGAGCGTCTGCGAGGGCGCCACCACCATCGAGTCGCCCGTGTGCACGCCCATGGCGTCGATGTTTTCCATCGAGGTGATCATGATGACGTTGTCCGCGCAATCGCGCATGACCTCGAACTCGATTTCCTTCCAGCCGAGCACGCTCTCCTCGACGAGCACCTGCCCCATCGGGCTGGTGGTGATGCCGCACGCCAGGTACTCCTCGAGTTCCTCCACGTTGTAGGCCGTCGCGCTGCCGGAGCCGCCCATGGTGAAGGCGGGACGGATGATGATCGGGAAGCCGAGGCCCTCGCCGATCTTCATGCCCTCCTCCACCGACGTAGCGATGCCGCTGTCGGGAATCCTCAGGCCGATATCGAGCATGCACTGGCGGAACAGCTCGCGGTCCTCCGCACGGCTGATCGCCTCGGGGCTGGCGCCCAACACCTCCACGCCGTAGCGGTCGTACACGCCGGCACGGGCGAGGAACACCGCGACGTTCAGCCCCGTCTGCCCGCCCAGCGTGGGCAGGATGGCATCGGGCCGCTCGCGAGCGATGATCTTCTCGATCACCTCGGGGGTAATCGGCTCGATGTACGTCCGGTCGGCCATGCTGGGATCGGTCATGATCGTGGCGGGGTTTGAGTTGATCAGCACGATCTCGTAGCCCTCTTCGCGGAGGGCCTTGCAGGCCTGCGAGCCGGAGTAGTCGAACTCGCAGGCTTGGCCGATGATGATCGGGCCGGAGCCGATCATGAGGATCCGTTTGATGTCGGTTCGCTTTGGCACGGTCGCTCCTCGCACGTTCAGGCGTGAGCCAGGTCCTGCATGAATCCCGCCAAGAGCTTGTTCGGCTGCCCCATCTCGTCGCGGATGGGGTGGAACTGCACGCCCGCGGCGGCACCGTCTTTGCTCCGTATCCCCTCCACGCTCCCGTCGTTGAGGTTCACGTGGGTCACTTCCACGCCGTCGGGGAGCGTCTCGCCGTCCACCGCGAAACTGTGATGCTGCACGGTGATGGCACATTCGCCGGTCGCCACGTTGCGCACGGGCTGGTTCAGGCCGTGGTGGCCGGCCGTGAGCCGCTTGATGCTACACCCCAGCGCCAGAGCCACCACCTGATGGCCGAGGCCGATGCCCAGCACGGGCACCTTGCCGATCAGCTCCCGCACGGCGGCCACGGCGTGGCTTGCCACGCGCGGGTCGCCCGGCCCTCCGGCGACGATCACCCCGGCCGGCTCGCGTGCCAGGATACCCGCCGCCCCGGCGGAGGCAGGCGCGATCTCCACTGCGGCACCGGCCGCCGACAGGTGGGCCAGGTCGCTGCGCGCCACGCCCAGATCGAGCACCACGGCCTTCGCCACGGCCTGCATGGGTGCCGCCGGCGCAGAAGCGGCTTCGAGGCCGGCCAGGAGGTCGCCCTCGAAGGGCGAGGCGGCGGCCTTAAGCTTCCCAAGAAGGCGGTCGCCGTCGAGGTCGTCCCCCGACGCGATGATGCCGCGCTGCTCGCCGTGCTCGCGCAGATGCACGGCCAGCGCGCGGGTGTCCACTCCGCGAATCCCCACGACGCCCTGCTCTGCCAGCAGCGGCTCGAGGGCGCCCGTCGCACGGAAGTTGCTGTAGTGAGCGCTGTAGTCGCGCACGATCACGCCGCCCGCCTGGACGCGCGACGATTCGTTGTCCTCGCCATTCACCCCGTAGCTGCCGATGATGGGGTAGGTGAGGGCGACCAGGGTGCCGCGGTACGACGGGGAGGTGAGCACTTCCTGGTAGCCCACCACCCCCGTGTAGAACACGGCTTCGCCGACGGCCTCGCCTCGCGCGCCGAAGGGGAGACCGTCGAACCGCGTTCCGTCCTCCAGCAACAGCACCGCGCGTGGAGATGTCATGGCCATCTTGCTCCCTCGGAGTGGGTGTCAGATGTACTCGATGGTGCTCGGCGGCTTCGGGGTCAGGTCGAGGAGCACCTTCGTCACCGTGGGGCAGGCATCGAGGATGCGGTCGCGGATTCGCTCGAGCACGGGCCAGGCCACCTGGGTCGCTGTGGCGGTCATGGCGTCCTCGGACTGCACGCTGCGGAACACCACGATGTCGCCGAAGGCGCGCTTCCCGTTCTTCCGCAGGCCGGTGGCCTTGTCCGCGAGCAGCACGCCGAAGGCCTGGAAGGGCTTGTACTTCACCGTTTCCTCTTCGGCGATCTTGCAGGCGCGGCGCACGATCTCGATGCGCTTGGGGGTCACCTCGCCCACGCAGCGCGTGGCCAGGCCAGGCCCGGGGAACGGCATGCGTTCGCTGAATGCCTTGGGCATCCCCAGCCCGCGCGCCACCCTGCGCACGTCGGGCTTGAAGAGGGTCCTGATCGGCTCGAGAGCCCGGAACCCGTAGCCCTTCTTCGTGTCGATGCCGATCTGCTCGAGCACGTTGTGCTGCGTCTTCACGCCGCCCTTGGTCTCGATGACGTCGGCGGCGATGGTGCCCTGAAGGAGGTACTGCGCCCCGGAAGCCTTCACGGCCTCGCCGAGCACCTTGTAGAAGGTGTCGCGGAAGGCCTTGCGTTTCTCTTCGGGGTCCGTGATGCCGGCCAATGCCTCGAAGAAGCGCTTCGCCACCTTCAGCACCTTCACCTTGATGCCCATGGCCGCGAAGGCGTCCTTCACTTCCTTTGGCTCGCCCTGCCGCATCAGGCCGTCGTCGATGAAGATGACCTTGAGCCGGCTGCCGATCGCCTTGTGGCCGAGCACGGTCACCACCGCGCTATCCACACCACCCGACAGCGCGCTGATCGCCGCCCCATCGCCCACGGCCTCGCGAATCTCGGCCACGGCGGCCTTCACAAACTGGCTCGGCTTCACTTGCCTCTCCTTTCCTACCTTCTCGGGCACGGGTTGCTCGGCACACGTTGCCGCTTATCGTAGCGTCCAGCCCGATGAGGGTCAAGCGAGGAAACGGAAACCGGCATCCCTGCCAGGCTCCCATCCGCCTGCAAATTGTCTTACGGCCCGAAATGGGCCGCCCGAGGGTCGCTTGACGCATCGCCGCGAACGCGGTACCATTCGTTGCCGGTTCCGCGCAGTGCCCACGGCAGCCCTGCCGAGCTTACCGGCCCACACTCGACCGATTGATGGAGAAACCCATGGCAGACGGCACCGAAGCCGCGCTCACCGCATCGAGCACGCCGCCCACAACCAAGCCCGTCGGCTTCGACAGCGACCGCTACCTGGGCGAGCAAACCGCTGCCATCCTCAAGCGCGTCGAGCGCTTCGGCAACAAGCTCTACCTCGAATTCGGCGGCAAGCTGCTCTTCGACTACCACGCGGCCCGAGTCCTCCCCGGCTTCGACCCCAATGTCAAGATGCGTCTGCTCCAGCAGCTCGCCGACCAGGCCGAGCTCATCCTCTGCATCCACGCCGGCGATATCGAGCGCAAGAAGCTGCGAGCCGACTTCGGCATCACCTACGACGTGGACGCCCTGAAGCTCATCGACGACGTGCGCGACTGGGGCATCGAGGTGCTCGCCGTGGTCATCACCCGCTACGACGAGCAGCCCGCCGCCCGCCTGTTCAAGAACAAGCTCGAGCGCCGCGGCGTGCGCGTCTACACCCACCGAGCCACCAAGGGCTACCCCGTCGACGTCGACCTCATCGTCAGCGACCAGGGCTACGGCGCCAACGAGCGCATCGAGACCACCCGCCCCCTCGTGGTCGTCACAGGCCCCGGCCCCGGCAGCGGCAAGCTGGCCACCTGCCTCTCCCAGCTCTACCACGACCACAAGGCCGGCGTCCACGCCGGCTACGCCAAGTTCGAAACCTTTCCCATCTGGAACCTCCCCCTCCAGCACCCCGTCAACGTCGCCTACGAAGCCGCCACCGCCGACCTCGGCGACGTGAACCTCATCGACCCGTACCACCTCGAGACCTACGGCGCCCCCGCCATCAACTACAACCGCGACGTCGAGGCCTTCCCCCTCCTCCGCCGCATCCTCGAACGCATCACCGGCCAGCGCGCCGTCTACCAGTCGCCCACCGACATGGGCGTCAACCGCGCCGGCTTCGCCATCAGCGACGACGCCGTGTGCCGCGAGGCCGCCCGCCAGGAAGTCATCCGCCGCTACTTCCGCTACGCCTGCGAATACGCCATGGGCTTCTCCGACCGCGAAACCATCGAGCGCGTGAAACTCCTCATGGAAGCCCTCGGCGTGGGCCTCCTCTCGCGCCGAGTCGTGCAGCCCGCCCGCGATGCTGTCGTCGAAGCGCAGGAGCACGGAAAGGGCAACCAGAGCATCTACTGTGGAGCCGCCATCGAGCTCCAGGACGGCACGATCGTCACTGGGAAAAACTCCCCCCTCATGCACGCCACCTCGAGCCTCATCCTCAACGCCATCAAGACACTGGCCTGCATCCCCGACGAGATTCACCTGCTGTCCCCCCACATCCTTCAGTCCATCGGCAGCCTGAAGAACGACATCCTCAACACCCGCAGCATGAGCCTCGACCTCGATGAGGCCCTCATCGCCCTCAGCGTGAGCGCCGCCACCAACCCCACGGCCCAGGCCGCCATGGGCAAGCTCAATGACCTCGCCGGCTGCGACGTCCACCTCAGCCACATCCCCAGCCCCGGCGACGAGGCCGGCCTCAAGCGACTCGGCGTCCACCTCACCAGCGAGCCCAACTTCTCCTCGAAGAACCTCTTCCAGGCCTGACGCACCCCCGCCCGCTCAGACCGTCAGGACACCGCGCGCCCCCCGGCCTGGGCGGTGTCCACACGCCGCGTTCTGGCTGACAGGTGATCGCTGACGGCTCGGAGAAGGTCCACGAAGGAAGCCGAGGGCGCGCCAGACGAAGTGGCCGGCAATAAAGTGCCCTCGAATTCCCGAGACTGCCGAACTCGGGAAGCACTTGCGGCGGCTTTGCGGGGGCCGTAGACTGTTGGCCAGAGACCAGAGGGGGATTCCTCGGAAGGAGATGCAGCCATGGCCAGGCCAACTGTCGTTACGCGTGCTCCACTGCCGATGGTCGTAGCCCGCCCCCACGCACGGAACCGCGTGTGTCTGCCTGTGGCAGGCGGCATTGCCGCGCTGCTGCTTGTCGTCTTGGCAATGGGGATGGCAACCGCCGCCGAATCGGGCGCGACGCCGCAAGAGCTTCCGCTTCTGCGCGTGAAGGACTTCAGGTATGTGGGGGCCTTCCGGTTGCCGTCGCGAAAGTACGGCTCGTCGGATCTCAACTTCTCGGAGGGTCCGATCGCCCTGAATCCCGACAGGAAGTCCCTGTTCATCGTGGGACACTCGCATCAGCAGGCGATCGCAGAGTTCGCAATCCCCGCACTGGTCGCCAGTATGGTCCTCACCGAATTGAACATGGCCGCTGATCCCATTCAGTCCTTCGCCCCCATCTTGAATCGCGCCTCCGGGGGTAACCCCGAGGGCAACAATCGTGTTGGCGGCATGCTGTGTGTTTCCGGACCCGGCGGCCCCGAGCTTCTCGTCAACGCCTACGAGTATTACGATGCCCCGGGCGACAACAGGCTGTCGATGCTCGTCGTCCGCAACGCAAACAACCTGGCGAAGTCCGACGTCGACGGGTACCTCGAGGTGCAGGGCCGACCCGGGCACACGGCCGGTTGGATGTCACCCATCCCTGGCTCGTGGCGATCCGTCCTCGGCGGCGACTTCCTCTTGGGCAATTCCAGCGGCATCCCGATCATATCGCGTACTTCTGTCGGACCATCGGCGTTCGTCTTCAATCCGCTGGACGTCGTCGGCAAGAAGTCGGTACCCACGCCCATTGCCACCACCAGGCTACTTGATTTCAGTCTCGCCCATCGGCTGCACGAGGACCTTTCCAACAAGTCGCGCCAGAACGACCTCTGGAATCATCTTTCGCGAGCCGTTTACGGGATCATCGTGCCCGGAACGCGCACCTACGCGACCTTCGGCCATTCCGGCGGCAACGAGAGCGGTGTCGGCTACAAGATCGTGCAGGACAACGGCAGAAGAACCGGTGGGTACAGTTCCTTCGCGGTCAAAGACAACTACCACTACTACTGGCTTTGGGACGTCAACGATCTCGCTCGCGTCAAGGCGGGCGAGATGAAGCCCCACGACGTGCGGCCCTACGAGCACGGGGTTTTCCGAACACCCTTCGCAAGCTCATCGCACCAACTCGGCGGCGGTGCGTTCGACCCATCGACAGGCCGAATCTACCTGACCGCGCAAGCCGCCGACCGCGGACAAGGCAGGTACAGCAACCCGCCGGTCGTGATGGCCTACGAAGCATCCGCCAAGTAGAGCGCGTGAGGGATAAGCCGGGTGACCCTGGAAGTCCTGGTGCGGCACCCCGGGCACCACCACACGGGCGAGTCTTAGCATGACGCCAGCATAGCGGCTCCCGTCCGCCGAATCAATGATTATGTTGGGTGCCCGTGGGATTCGTCCCTGGAACTGCCGACTACGGCGCCTGCCAACCCTTGCCGAGCGATCGAGGGCGGGCTGGGGTGCATTGACTCCGCGCACGGGTTGCGCTAGCATCCACGCACAATCTGTTCGTCCCCACTCAAGCCATAGGGAAGCTCCGCACGATGGATGGCACGGTGAAGGTTACATTCCAGCCTGAGGGCAAAGCGGCACACGTGCTGCCGGGCAGCTTGATCATCGAGGCCGCCGCTCGTGCAGGCATCATCATCGAGACGCCGTGCGGCGGCCGCGGCACCTGCGGCAAGTGCCGCGTGATCGTGCAGGACGGCTGCTCGGAGACGACCGACACCGAGCGGGGCCGTCTGACGGCGGACGAGTTGGCCGAGGGCGTGCGCCTGGCGTGTCAGGCCAAGGTGATGGCCGACACCTCGGTGACCGTGCCCGAGGCCTCGCGCTTCTTCGAGCAGCGCATCCTGGCCTCGGGCGAAGGCGGCACGTCGCGCCTCTGCCCGGCGGTGGCCAAGCGTGCCGTCGAGCTGGCCGAGCCGACGCTCGAGGACCCTGCGGCCGACAGCGACCGCCTGCTGGCGAGCCTGGACGACGATGCGATCGAGCTGGACATCGGCGCCGTGCGGCAGCTTGGGTCGGCCGCCCGTGGCGATGGCGGCCAGGTGACGGCGGTGCTCCATGGCCACGACCTCATCGCCGTGGAGCCCGGCGACACCACCGCGCAGTGCTTCGGCCTGGCCGTGGACGTGGGCACGACCACCGTGGTCGGCTCGCTGCTCGACCTCGCCACCGGCCACGAGCTCGGCGTGGCCTCGCGCACCAACCCGCAGGTGGCCCACGGCGACGACGTGATCGCACGCATCAGCCATGCCGGCGACGCAGAGGGCCTCGCCCAGTTGCAGGGCAAGATCACTGAATGCCTCAACGACATCATCGGTGAACTCACCGCCACGGCCGGCGTTTCCCCCGACGCCATCTACCAGGCCGTCATCGCCGGCAACACGACGATGAACCACCTGTTCCTCGGCATCGACCCCAGCCACGTGGCCCTCATGCCCTATCCCGCGGTGCTGCGGCGGGGCGGCGTGTTTGCCGCCGTCGATCTGGGGGTGGGCATCCATCCGCGCGGACGGGTGATCACGCTGCCCAACATCGCCGGCTTCGTGGGCGGCGACACGGTGGGCGTGGTGCTCGCCACGCGGCTGCTCGAACGCGACAAGCCGACCCTCGCGGTGGACATCGGCACCAACGGGGAGATGGTGCTCGGCACGCGCCACCGCATGGTGTGCTGCTCGACGGCAGCGGGCCCGGCCTTCGAGGGCGCCCGCATCCGCTACGGCATGCGCGCCGCCGAAGGCGCCATCGAGCAGGTGCGCCTGGGCGACGACGTGGAAGTGAGCGTGATCGAGAACGTGCCGCCGCGCGGCCTGTGCGGCAGCGCGCTCATCAGCCTGGTGGCCGCCCTCCTCCAGCGAGGCATCCTGGAGTCCACCGGCCGGCTCGTGCCGCCAGACGCGCTCCCTGCCGACCTGCCCGAGGCCCTGCGACGACGCGTGGTGGAGCACGGCGGCGCCTGGGCCTTCGCCGTCGCCACCGAAGAGGAATCGGCCCTCGACGAGGCCATCCTCCTCACCCAGCGCGACGTGCGGGAGCTTCAGCTTGCCAAGGGCGCCATCCGTGCCGGCATCGAAATCCTCGTGCACGAATTCGGCATCGAGAGCGGCGACATCGACTGCGTGCTGCTGGCCGGCGGCTTCGGCAACTTTATCCGCCGCGGCGCCGCCCTCCGCATCGGCCTGCTGCCGCTCATCGAGCACGAGCGCATCCGCTTCGTGGGCAACGCCGCAATCGTCGGCGCCAAGATGGCCCTGGCCTGCAACGACTACATGCACCAGGCCGAGGAGATCTCGCGGCGCACCGAGTACATCGAGTTGGGCGCGCTGCCCGAGTTCCAGATGCGCTTCGCCGACGCCATGATGTTCCCCGAAGAGGGCTGAATCCGTTCGTGTTGCGAGAGTCGCGGCAACATGTTACCATTCTCCTGCAATCAGTCCTCGCACAAACCGCACTAGAGGCTCGCAGAGCACGGCACTATGGCAGCCCCTTCTTTCACGGAGATCGCCTTCCCGCTCGTGGGCGGGCTGGGCATGTTCCTCTTCGGCATGAAGCAGATGAGCGACGGCCTCCGGCGGGCGGCCGGCGGGCGGCTCGAGCACATTCTGGGCGTGTTGTGCAAGACGCTGCCGATGGCCATCCTTCTGGGCATGGTGGTCACGTGCGTGGTGCAGAGCTCCAGCGCCACCACGGTGATGGTGGTGGGCTTCGTGAACGCGCGGCTTCTGGCGCTGCGTCAGGCCATCGGCGCGGTGATGGGGGCCAACATCGGGACGACGATCACCGCGTGGCTCGTGGCCGCCGGCCTCTCGGTGAAGGCCCTGAAGATCAGCACCTATGCGCTGCCCATGATCGGCCTCGGCTTCCTGCTCAACACCGCGATGCGCCGCCGCGGCTGGCGTCTGTTTGGCCAAGTGATCCTGGGACTGGGCCTCCTGCTTTTCGGCCTCGGCGTGATGAAGGATGCGTTCGGCCCGCTGGCGAAGTCGGAACACACGAAGGACCTCTTCGCGCGGTTCAGCACCAATCCCCTGCTGGGGGTACTGGTCGGCGCCGTGGTGACCATGCTGCTCCAGAGCTCCAGCGCCACCATCGCCATCGTGCAGGTGCTGGCCGCGCAGGGCATCGTGTCGCTCGATGCGGCCATTCCCCTCATGCTGGGCGACAACATCGGCACCACGATCACCGCTCAGCTCGCCGCCATCGGCACCAACCGCAACGCACGGCGCGCCGCCCGAGCGCACCTGCTGTTCAATGTCCTCGGCGTGCTCTGGGTGCTGCCTCTGGTCTACCTGGGGGTCTTTGGCCGCATCGTGGACGCCATTGTGCCCGGCCTCCCGCAGGGCGCCGCCGTGCCACACATCGCCGCGGCACACACGCTCTTCAACGTCGTGAACACCCTGCTCTTCCTTCCGATGATCGGGCTGCTGGAGCGAACGGCCATCCGCCTGGCGGGCGGGGCAGACAAGGACGATGACGGCGAGGCCCGCTACCTGGAGCCGCATCTCCTCGACACCCCTCGCGCGGCCATGGAAGGCGCGCGGCGCGAGATCGTGCGCATGATGGAGATCGCGCGCGAGGTGGTCACCCAGGCCAAGACGGGACTGGTCCAGACCGACCACGGCG
>JADHXT010000069.1 GCA_016782825.1 Candidatus Brocadiia bacterium
CGCGGTCGATGCGGGTGAAGTCGTGGATGTGGCAGTTCGCCACGAAGTGGTCGCCGCGCCGCAGCGAGCCGCGGTGGCCGCCGGCCATGCGCACGCCCCCGGCGCCGACGGTGTGGATGTTGCAGCCGAGCAGGCCGTGGCCGCGCCCGCCACTTACCACCACGCCGTTCGTGCCCAACTGGCGGAACACGCAGCCCGCCAGCAGCACCCGCTCGCCGCCGATCACCACGGCGCCTTCGGCTCGGCCCTGCTCGAACACCAGGCCCCGCAGGCACACGTGGCTCACGTCCTGCATCCGCACGAAGGGGGCGCTGAGCACGGGGAAGTGCGCCACCACCGCCTTGCCAGCCACCGGCGGGTAGAGGTACAGCACGCCAGTGTCCCTGTCCAGGTACCACTCGCCGGGGCGGTCGATCTCCTCCAGCAGATTGAGGCAGTAGTAGGGCATGCCGGCGCGGTAGCCGTAGGATGAGCGATGGGCCGTGGCAATGCGGTGCTTCGCGGTGTCGATGCGAGCCACCTTCACGGAGCGGCCCGCCCACAGGTGCGCCCAGTAGCCGAAGAGCCACACGTCCTTCGCCTGACGCCAGCGGAGGGGGCGGTCGCCGGCGTACTCGAACTCACCCGGCTGGCCGCTGTCCTTCCCGCGGAACGTGCCGCCGTGCACGGCGCCGGTCTTCACGAAGCCCTCGTTGGGCCACCGCGCGAGCTGCATGGGCTTGCCGTCCACGTAGAGGTCCGCCCACGGATGCGCGGGATAGCCGCTTAGGCCGAAGCCGCGCAGCCCCAGGCTGCCGTAGTCGGCGATGCCCTTGGCCTTGAGATCGAGTTGCGCCACCTTGCCGCGTGCTTCCTCGGGCAGGCGGGCCAGCACGGTCGGGTCGGTGACGGGCGCGAAGCCCTCGAGCTGCACGCCGCCGGTGAAACGAGGCGTTTCGCCAGGGAAGGCCCGGTACACGATCGGCGCGTCGGCCGTGCCCGAATCCTGCTCCGCAAGCTCCAGCGTGCTGCGCGCGGCGTACTGGCCTCCGCGCACGAGCACGGCCACGCCGCCTTTGGGCAGAGACTTGGCGGCGCGGAGCGCGCGGACGGCATCGCGGGCGCGAGCCAAGGAGGCGAAGGGCTTGTCTTTCGTGCCGGGGTTGTCGTCGTGGCCGGTGGGGGCCACATGGAGCGTCACCGCAGGCGACGGGAAGAGAGCGAGCTTGGTGCGGCTGGCCGTCGGGTCGCGGGCGGGTAGCCCCTTCTGGATGCGCTTCATTTCCTCGATGCGCTCCTTGGCCTCCTGGCGGTGGTGGCGAGGCGCCTCGTCGAAGGCGGCCACGCGGGCAAAGACGCCGGCGGCCTTGGCGTATGCCTTCTGCCGCACGTGGGTCTGCGCGGCGGCAAGTAGCGCGTGGCTGCGGAGAGCGGAGGGGGCCTCTGTGTTGGCGGCAAGCTCTTCGTAGGCTGCGCGAGCCGCCTTGGCGTCTCCGGCTCGGAGGAAGGTGTGTGCGATCTGGAGCCGCACGTCCCACGCCTCGCGCGCGGCGAGAGCGGGGGAGCGGAGCGCGGCCTCGTATTGCTCGCGGGCACGAGCGGCCTTGCCCGTCTGCATGTACTGCTCGGCCAAGCTCAGGCGCACGGCGAGGCGTTGGGCCTCGGTGAGTTCGGGCAGCTCGAGCAAGCGGTGGTACACGCGGGGCGATGCCTGGGCGCTCGCGGCACCGCGGTCGCTGGGCATGCACAGGCGGACGGCGATCTCGCGGAGCGACGCGGGCGCGGCGGTGGCGTCGAACACGGCGGCGTACTCGGCGACGGCCTCGTGCACCTTGTTCTGCTTCTGGAGGGCGTGACCGAGCGCCAGGCGGGCCACGGCACGGTAGCGCGCAGGCGCCCTGCGAGAGCCGACGATTGGAGCCAGGGCGCGCTCGGCGGCCGGCCAGTCGCGCCGCGCCATGGCCGTGGTGGCCGCGGCGAAGCGTTGCGCGGTTGCTGGGGGCAGCTCGGCCTGGAAGTGGGCGTGGCGGAGGACCTCCTCGGCGGGCAGCGCGCGGCGGAACACGGCCACCTCGTCCACGTCCATCTTCAGGGAGCCGACGCCGGCATCCGCGAAGCCGATGCGGAAGGGCGCCTCGGGCTTGGCATAGGCGCCGGCATACTCCGCCCGGTGGAGCAGCAGGCCGTTGAGGTAGAGGCGCATCTCCTTGCCATCCCACGTGGCGGCCAGATGGTGCCACACGCCGTCGGGCACAGGGTCGCGCGCCGTGGTGCCGAACGAGTGGCTGGGCTTGGGGCGGCCCAGCTCGAAGATGAGCTCCCTGGAGGGATAGGACGTCCAGACGCGCACGCCGCTCCAGTAGCCGTCGCCCTGGGCGAAGAGCATGCCGCTGGTGCGGCCGTTGCCCAGCTCGGCGCCGTGGCCGTGCTTGCGGAACCACATCTCGACGGTGAACGACTTGCCGTCGACGGCGAAGGGCTTGCCCTCGAAGAACCCGCGGTCCAGCCGCACGGCCTGCTGGCCGGGCCAGCGTCCCTCGACGAGTGCGAGCGGCTCGCGAGCGACGTACTTCAGCGGCTCGGCTTCGCCGGCGAGGCTGGGGGCCGCGGGGGCTTCGGCGGTGACGGTGTCGAAGGTGTAGAGGCGGAGGATGGCGGGGTGGTGCTTCAGGGCGTCGAGGTGGCGCTTCCAGGCGGCCTGGAGAGCCTGCGGGCTCTCGTCCTGCTCCGCCTTCAGCCACGGGACGCTGCACGAGACGAGGGCGGCCAAGAGAGCCACCGAACAGGCGGCGGCGAGTGCGCGGATTGCTCGGGGCATGTCGAGGATCTCCCGTGGTGTGGGTGCGCGGTGCCTGCGGTGACGGCAAGCGATTAGCCGGTGACGTGGAGCTCCACGACGTCGCGGTCGGAGAGGACGAAGTCGCGCTGCACCTGCTGGCCGTCAAACTTGGCGGAGCCCCACAGGCAGGCGAACTTGAGCTTGTCGGGGAAGTCGCGGTGCACGGCGCGGGCCATGTCCATCACCGTGCTGTCCAGGGGGAGCACGAAGGGCTTCTCCATGTCGGCCGGCTTGCCGGGCACCTTGGCGTACACGCGGATGATCTCGAGCAGGCGGAAGAGGGTGGCCATGAGCTCATCGAGGTTCTCGCCCGTGGTGGCGGAGAGGGGGAGGATGGGGAGCTGGCCCTCGTAGAGCTCGCGCAGGGCGTCGAGCGTGTCGTCGGCGCCGGGGAGGTCGTGCTTGGCGCCCACGATGAGTGTGGTCTTGAACTGGAGGCCGTCCTCGTCGCGTTCCTGGCGTGGCGTGTGGTGGCTCACAGGGCGGATGGCGCGGTCGTCGAGCAGGCCGAGGCAGGCCTCGAGCTGTTCGAGGGCGTCGGCGGCGGCCAGGTCGACCACCAGGAGCACGATGTCCGCATTGCGGTAGGCACCGATCATGCCCGACGGGAGCGCCTCGGGCGCGATGGGGGGCATGTCCACGAGCTGGATGGGCACATCCTCGTGGTGGGCCATGCCGGGCACGGGGCCGTGGGTGCCGAAGGGGTAGTCGGTGATGTTCACGCGGGCCTTGGTCAGGGCGCCGACGATGGACGACTTACCGCAGTTGGGCAGGCCCATGAGCACGGCCTGGCCCCCGCCGCCGGGTTCCACGTGGAAGGGGTCGGCGCGGCGCGTGCCTGCCTTGGTGGTGGGCATCTCGCGGAGCTTGGCGAGGCGGCGTCTGAGGTCGCCCTGGAGGTGGTCCGTGCCCTTGTGTTTGGGGATGACGGCGAGCATGCGCTCGAGACAGGCGGTCTTCTCGTCGTCGGTCTTCGCCTCGCGGAAGGCTTGTTCGGCCTTCCTGTACTCTGGGGTGAGATTCGCCGGCATATCCTGTGCTTTCCATCCTGGCTTTGCATCCCAGGATACACGGCGTGGGCCGCCGAGTCAATCGCGGTGTCGGATGGCCCCCCGGTTCTCGGCTTGGGAGACCACAGGACGAAGAGAAGATCATCACGAATGGCACGAATTAACGAATCAGACGAATGAGGAGGGTAGACAGGGTACGGAGAAGAAGAATCCGTTCGGGGTGGCGGATCGTGTCTTTGGTGGCCTTCCTGGCTTCGACCCAAGCTCCTTTCCCATTGGTGCGATTCGTCCATTCGTGTTATTCGTGATTTGCCTTTGCTTCTCCTTCGGGGACACGCCGGGCACCCCGATGCGAGGGCAGGCACGGGGACCTGCCCCTACAAGATGCGCGACAGGCCGCGATGGCTAATCGATGGGGCCGGGGCGGACGATGCGCGGCGCCGTCTTGACCCGGGGGCGGATGGAGAGCCAGTCGACGCCCTGGAACTCGGGGTCGTCGATGGCGCGCACCTCCTCGCTGCCGCGGTAGGGGCACATGGTGTCCACCCACAGGATCAGGCGCAGCAGGTCGTCGGGCGCCATCTTCACGCCGTTGTGCTTGCCGCTGGCGGCGAGGGCGACGAGGCGGCTCTTGTAGGAGAGCTTGGTCATCGGCGGCAGCGTGGCGTAGGCCGCGGGGTCGCGCTGGTCGTAGCCCTCGACCATGATCATGTCGGCGATGCCGAAGCCGGGCGGCGGGTTCTTGGGGTGCTCGTAGGCGCGTCCCCAGGCGGGGTTGCCCGTGAGGAGCCAGTAGGTGTCGTCGAAGCCCAGGCGCCCGGGCCGTGGCGTCATGTCCACTTTCTTGCGTCCCTTGCCTTCGCCGGTGTGGCACTTCGCGCAGTACTTGTCGAGCACGGGCCGCACGTAGCGGGCGTAGCTCACGCTGTCGGCACCCCACGGCGGCGGGGTGATCTTGGCGGGCTGGCGCATGACGGCGAGGGAGTGGTAGTCGGTTTCGGGCGCCACGCTGTGCATCTCGTGGCAGCCGAGGCAGCCGCGCCGCTCGCCGGGCATGACGCCGGTGAAGCTGCGCATGGTCTGGAGCGCGCGGTGGCGCTCGTCGAGGAGCTGGAAGTGGAGGGCGATGCCGGAGGGTGCCTCGAAGTTCACCGAGCCGTCCTTCTCGATGGGCACGGTGCCGAGCACCCGCTTCACGCCTTCGCTCTGCACGCCGGACACCACGGGGCCGCTCGAGAGGTAGGGGCGCTCGTACCAGTAGGTGTAGGTCTTGTGTTCGATGTTCAGGATGCGGAGGTACTTGGCCTTGCTGCGCAGCTCGGCGGGGGCGCCGTGATACACGTTGTTGCTGTAGATGATGCCGGGCTTGGGCTTGTGGCGTTCCTGTGGCGTGGGCCAGGCCACGCGGTCTTCGATCACGGGCGGCCGGGGGCGGGGCCGGAGCGGCTGGGCGTGGAAGATATTGTGGGTGCCTTCGTAGATCAGCTCGCGGTTGCCGTCGGTGTCCATGAGGTAGAGGACGAACTTGCCGCCGCGGTTGGCCGACACGATGAAGTCGGTCTCGCTGAGCGGGTAGGGCGAGTAGTAGGCCGGGTAGCTGCCGCTGCGATGGTAGCGTGGGGATTCCACGGGGTCCACGGGGCCGTTGCCGGATTCGGGCCAGGCCACGTCGGCGGTCACCTTGGTGAGGCCGTGTGGGAAGTTGAGGCCCTTCTTGGGGTCGACGATGCCCACCGAGCCGCTGAACCAGTTGTGGTGGGCGCTGCCGGTGAACATCACGCGGCGGCTGTTGGGGATGGTGCGAGCGTCCTTCAGCAGGTCGGGCCACACGCTCTGGTTGCCCCAGAAGGTGTTCACCTGGGTGCCGTCGGGGTTCATGGTCCACAGGCTCTGGCATCGCCACAGCGGCTTGTCGGTGTATTCCCAGCGGGTGTAGATCACGCGGCCGTCGTTGAGCACGGAGGGGGTATACTCGGGCTCGTTGCCGCGGGACATGAGGTAGATGTTGCGGCCGTCGCGGTCGCAGCGGGCGAGGGGGAAGGCGTTGGTGGGGGGCATGCAGCGCACGTAGGTGTGGCTGCGGGTGGTGCTGAAGAGGATGTGCTTGCCGTCGGGGAGGTAGACGGGGTCAAAATCGTCGTAGATGCCGTCGGTGAGCTGGCGGAGGCCGGTGCCGTCCACGTTGATCTCGTAGAGGTGGAAGGCCTTCTCATTGTGGGGCTTGAAGCAGAAGACCACCTGCTTGGCATCCCACGAGAGGTCGGGCCGCCAGAAAGAGCCGTGGAAGGGCGCCTGGGGCATGAGCTGCCGGGGCGAGCCGCTGGGCGACAGGCCGTCGAGCACGAGCAGCCGCGCGCCGGGGATGGCCATGTAGCCGAGGCGGTGGCGCGTTTCGTGAGGCCACTCGGAGCCGCGGGGGAAGGGCATGTCCACCAGCAGCATCTGGTCGAAGTCCACCACGGGGTTCTTGAACGCGATGCGGCGCTTCACCTCGCGCACCTTGAAGTAGAGCTCGGGCGAGGGCTTCTTGAGCTGGGCGGCCTGCTTTTCGAGTTGGGTGAGGGCGGCAAGCTCCTGGGTGATGTCCACCTGGCCGGCATGGCTGCCCTTGATGCGCGCGGCGAGCTGTGCCGTCCACTCGATCTCATCCTGGATGCGCTGGGGCGAGGGATTGCGGTCGGCCTGGTGGAGCCAGTCGCGCTCGAGGGCGGCACGGGCTTCTTCGGCCGTCAGGTCGCGGGTCTCGGGTGTGGCGGGGGTGATGTAGGGCGCCACGGCTTCGCGGACGCGCGGGCGGTGCTGGATGCGGGGGCCGGCATCGAGGATGATCCGGATCCATTCGGGGGAGAAGCGTGCGGCGTCGCCCTGCTGCTGGAGCGCCAGGAACTTGTTCTGGATGGCCTCGGAGTCTTTCCATTGCTTGAGGTCGGCGGGCGTCTGCCTTTTCCACTGGGCTTCGGTGAGAGGCTTGTACTCGACGAGCAGCTCCACCAGGCGGGTGGCGAGGCGGGCGTTGAGGTCGGCGTCGCGCGACGTGAGGTAGGTGAGCGGGTCGATGCCGGTCCACTGGACGAAGTTGGTGTAATCTTTGGGGAAGGCGGCTCGGAGCCTGCTCAGGCCGGCGTCGGCGAGTTCGCGGCGGAGGCGGATGCGCTTCTCCACGATGTTCTTCCGCGTGCTGGCCACGGTGTCGGCGAAGGTCTTGCCGGGGGCGTAGAAGGCGCTGAACTCCTTTTCGAGTTCCTTGGCCACGCGGGCGAGTGCCTGGGTGCCGCCCTTGTAGAGCGTGGCGACCTCGTCGGCGGTGAGGGCATCGCCGTAGATGCGCAGGTCGTCGAGGCCACCCTGGAAGTGCTCGCCGGTGCCGCCTGAGGAGCCGATGAAGGCGGGGGCGACGGTGGAGATGGCGAGGGTGCCTGGGCGCTGGAGCGAGCCGACCTGTCTTCCGTCGAGATACACCCGCATCGTCTGGCCGTCGAAGGTGGCGGCGCAGTGGTGCCAAGCGCCGTCGCGCACGGCGGTGGGCTTGATGGGGGCGTCGCACTCTTCGTAGCCGCCCACGTTGAGGCCGAAGGAGAGGACGCTGCCGCTCTCCTGGAAGGCGAAGAGCAGGCGCTCGCCGCAGTCCTGGCGGAAGATCTCGCGGAAGCCGCGCACGTCGGCCGGCTTGGCCCACGCGGAGAAGCTGATGCGGGCGACGCCTTTGAGGCGGGGGCCGATGTTGGCCTTCAGGGCGTGGGTGCCGGCGAGGCGGAGGGCCTTGCCATGCACGCCGCGGGTGCGGGGCACGGCGCCCTCGGCCTGCACGTTCGTGGCGGGCTGGCCCGAGGTGTCGTGGAGCATCTTGCCGCGTTCGTTGAAGGTCCAGTGGGCCACGAGTGGCTTGGCGACCGTCGGCTCGTCAGCGGGCACGGGCTCGTACACGCGGTTGAGCGCGTCGCGGCCGTTGCGGTGGAGCTGGGCCACTTCGGCGGCGGTGAGGGGGACGCTGTAAATCCGCAGGTCGTCCATGGCGCCCTGGAAGCACTCGCCGCCATTCGCCGAGCCGATGCATCCCGCGGCCAGACCGCCCGCGACGATCTTGCCCGGCCGCTTGAGCGAGCCGATCTCCTTGCCGTCCAGATACACCCGCATCGCCTGGCCATCGAAGGTGGCGGCGCAGTGGTGCCAGGCGCCGTCGAGCACCTGCTCGGGCTTGATCTGGGCGTCGCACTCGGCGTAGCCGCCGACGTTGAGGCCGAGGGAGAGAATGGTGCCCGTTTCCTGGAAGGCGAAGAGCACGCGCTGGTTGCCGTCCTCCTTGCGGAAGATCTCATTGTACTTCTCGAACTCCTTGGGCATCACCCAGGCGCTGAGGGCGATGGTGTCCACCTTCGAGAAGTCGGGCTTGCCGGGCACGTGCAGCCGGTGACGGCCTTGGAAGCGCAGGGCGTTCTCGAACACGCCGTCGGTGCGTGCGAGGCGCACGTTGGCCGCGGGCAAGGCGTTGTGGCCGTTGCCCGAGGCATCGAGGCAGGCAGTGGTACCCCCCTCCTCGTCGAAGGTCCAGTGCGCCACCAGCGGCTTGTCGATCTGGAGCGGCTCGCCTGGCCCCGTGGCGGCAGGCGCCGACTGGCCAAAGGCGAGAGCGATGGCGGCGAGCAGGAGAGGGCGTGTGATGAGGCATCTTGCCCGGTGCATGGAAACACTCCCATGGAACGGAGTCATCAAGTGAGGGCGTATTGTATGGCACGATGATACCCCTCACGCGGCCCCCAATGCAAGTGCTCTCTGCACGGCGCGTGGCAGGGGACGGCGGCGATCAGCGGGGTCGGGCCCCACCCACGCTGATGAGATGAGTGCAGGTGCGGAGATACAGGCGGCCGTGCGCGACGGCAGGCGTGGCGTAGCTGCGCTCGCCGAGGCGGTTGCGGGCCAGCAGCTTGTAGGTGTCGGACGCGGCGAGGACGAACACGTCGCCCTTCATCGAGATGCAGTAGAGGCGGTCGCCCACGCGCACGGGCGAGCCGAAGAAGTTGGCGCCCACCTTCTGCTGCCACACCTTCTCGCCCGTGGCCGCACGGAGACACATGACCACCCCCTGGTCGGTCCACACGAACAGCAGGTCGCCGTGGGCCACGGCCGTGGGCACGTAGGGGATGTCGCCCTCGAGCTTCCACGCCACCTTGGCGGACGTCGAGCCGTCGGGCGAGGCCGGGCGCACCGCGGCGCTGGAGCGTCCGCGGCCGCCGATGCCCGCCGTGCCAAACACCACGCCGCCTGCCACCACGGGCGAGCTGGCACAGCGATGGGGGAACACGTCGGGCACTTCCCACACCACCTTGCCCGTGACGGGGTCCACGCTCGTGATGCCCTGGCTGCTGCTGGTGAACAGGAGCTGCGGCGGGCCGGCCGCCGGGCGATACACGGTGGGCGTGCCGTAGGCGGCGAGTCGGTTGTTGCGCGGCACGGTCCAGCGCGTCTCGCCGGTGCGGCGGTCGACGGCCACGATGGCGGCTTGGGAGCCTTTCTGGTCGATGGCCAGCACCACGAGGCTGCCGAACACCACGGGCGAGCTGCCGCTGCCGTGCATGGCCGCGAAGGTGCCCAGCGTGCGGCGCCATGCGGTCTTGCCGTCGTGCGAGAAGGCCAGCAGCGTCACCTCGTCGGGGGTGGTCCAGGCGACGTAGACGCGCTCGGCATCGGCGGCGGGGCTGGCGCTGGCGTAGCTGTTGAACTGGTGCTGGCGGTAGGGCTTCGAGGGGAACTCGCGGGTCCACAGCCGCTGGCCGCTGTCGGCGTCCAGGGCGCACACGATGCGCGCGGCCGTCTTGGCGTCGGCGCACGTGAGAAACACGCGGCGGCCCCACAGCACCGGCGACGAGTGGCCGCTGCCGGGCAGCTCAACCTTCCAGTTGTAGTCCTTCTGTGTCCACTGCACGGGGATCGTCTTCGCGTCGCTGATGCCGGCGCCGTCGGGACCGCGGAAGCGGGGCCACTCGGCGGCATTGGCGCGGGAGAGCGCAGCGGCGGCGAGAACGGCAGCAACAACCAGGCGATGTGGTGCGTCCATGGGCTTCCTTACTTTGCGTCGGCGTCCGTGCCGCGGCGGGCGAGTTCGGCGCGGTAGAACCCCACGCGGGCCTTCAGTGCGTCCACGCCAGTGCCGGTGGCGACGGCCACAGCCTTCTCGGCCGTGGCGAGCGCCGTGGCGAGATGGCCCAGTTCGTAGTGCACGCGGGCCAGGACGGCGAGGGTGTCGGCATCCTTGCCTTCGGTGAGGGTCACGGCCTGGTGCGCGAGCGTGAGGGCTTGGGGCATGTTGCGGCGCTCGAGGTCGGGGCGGGTGGCGAGCACGGTGGCCACCTCGGCCACCACGTCGGCGTCGGTGGCGCATGCCTTAGCCATGGCGAGGAGGAGGGCGTCGGCCTCGTCGTGCTTCTTCTGGCGGATGAGAAAGCGTCGCTTGGCGCGGTAGGCCTCGGGGTCGTCGGGCACGGCCTGGATGGTCTCGTCGAGCACGGCAAGGACCTTCTCGATGCTGCGGCTGCGGTAGGCGGCCTGGAGCTTCTGGCGCAAGCTGGCGAGGGTCTTCGCGCGCTGGGGGTCGAAGGTGCCGGCGAGCAGTTGCTCGATCACAGCGTCCATGCCACCCATCGGATGGCCCTGCCAGGCCACCTTGCCGGTGCCGTCCACCACGACGGCGTGGGGGATGCCGGGGACGCCCTTCATGTAGGCCGCGTGGGTCGTGGTCTCGCCGTCGATGCCCACGTGGTAGTGCATCGGTGTTTCCTTGATGAAGGGGAGGACGATGGCTTCCTTCTCGCGGGTGATGCCGGCGAAGACGACCTGCTTGTCCTGGTACTTGGCGTGCAGCGTGTTCAGGTGGGGGATGGTCATCTTGCACGGGCCGCACCACGTGGCCCAGAATTCGACGACCAGCAGCTTGCCTTTGGCCGATGCGAGGGTGACGGGGGTTTTGCTCACCCACTTGGTGACGGCGATGTCCGGTGCGGGGTCGCCCACTTCGAGGGCGATGGCAGCCGGGGAGGCGGCGAGGACGGCCATCCCGGCAAACAGGCAACAGAGGGCGATTCTGGATTTCATGTGGCATTCCTCGAAATGGGCGTGGACACGGTGGCAGCGGCCTGGCCCGCTCGGCGCGGGCACTGAATTCTCAGATTACCACAGGGGCGACGGGGGCGCAAGACGGGCGGCGGAAACGGATTTGCGTCGGTCGGCGGTTTTGCTATAATACAAAAGGCGCTGTGCGTGTTGTGCAGGATTATGTCCATAGCTGCACAAAAGGTGCGGTTTCTCCGTCTATGCCACGTTCACGAATTCACAACTGGGCGCCCCGCGTGCCTGGCCGCCTGGGCCGCGCCGGGGCATTCGTTCCTTGGAAGTGCCATCGAGGATAGCTTATGGCCGTGCCAGTCCAGAAAGCAGTCGTGCAGATCTGCGCGGACTGCGGGAACGACCGAATGCGCATGATGGATATCGTGCGCGCGGTGCAGCAGAAGTTTGGGTGTGTGAACGACGAGGCGATGGAAGCCATCGCCGACGCCGTCGGCACCCACCTCGTGGAGGTGAAGAGCGTGGTGAGCTTCTACTCCTTCCTCTCCGAGCGGCCCAAGGGCAAGGTAATCATCCGCCTCACCCACGACGTCATTGACGAGTTCAAGGGCAGCGAGGCCGTCGCCGACGCCCTGAAGGACGAGCTCGGCATCGACTTCGGCGAGACGACGCCCGACGGCGCCATCTCCCTCGAGGAAACCCCATGCATTGGCATGTGCGACCAGGCCCCGGCCGCACTCGTCAACGATCAGGTCATCACCTACCTCTCCGGCGACTCGGCCCGCAGCATCGTCCGCAAGCTCCGCGCGAATCCCGACCCCACGAGCCTCATCGGCCGCTACGGCGATGGGAACAACGCCCACGACCTCGTGCGCTCCATGGTGCACAACAACATCCGCGTGCCCGGCCCCGTCATCCTGGCCGACTACACCCCCAACGAAGGCCTCCGCAAAGCCCTGGCCCTCACCCCCGCCGAGGTGATCCGCGACATCAAGACCGCGCGCCTCCGTGGCCGCGGGGGCGCCGGCTTCCCGGCCGGGATGAAGTGGGACTTCACCCGCGGCGCCGCCGGCGACAAGAAGTACGTGCTCTGCAACGCCGACGAAGGCGAGCCTGGCACCTTCAAGGACCGCGTGCTGCTCACCGAGCGCGCCGACCTGCTCTTCGAAGGCATGACCATCGCCGGCTACTGCGTGGGCGCCGACGAAGGCGTGCTCTACCTCCGCGCCGAATACGCCTACCTGCGCCAGTACCTCGAAAGCGTGCTCCAGCAGCGCCGCGAGGCGGGGCTTCTGGGCAAAGCCGTGTGTGGCAAGGAAGGCTTCGACTTCGACATCCGCATCCAGATGGGCGCCGGCGCCTACGTGTGCGGCGAGGAAACCGCGCTCATCAGCTCGTGCGAAGGCACCCGCGGCGACCCCAAGAACCGCCCGCCGTTCCCCGCGCAGAAGG
>JADHXT010000070.1 GCA_016782825.1 Candidatus Brocadiia bacterium
GTCCACCTTGCGGTGCTTGTCGTCCGTGTAGTCGCGGATGTCCCACAGGCGCACGTCGAGGATACCCCGCTGGCGCGCAAGGCGCACGATGCTCTCGTCCAAGTAGCCCTGGAACAGGCTCGGGAAGAGCGTGAGGATATCGATGCGCATGATCGCTTGCCTCGTGCGCGCGACGCCTGGGCGGGGGAGCGCGGTGCTCTACGCCTCGGCGGCTTGGGCCTTCTTCTTGGCGCGCTTGCGGGCGCGGGTCTTGGCTCCACGGCTGCGGCTGTCCACGTAGATGCCGTTCTTCTTCAGGATGTTGCAGACGGCATCGGACGGCTTGGCGCCGAGTTCGAGCCAGTGGATGATGCGCTCGCGGTTGAGCGTCACCTTCTGGTCGTCGGCCTTGGCCGGGTCGTAGCAGCCGAGCTGTTCGTCGAGCGCCTTGCCGTCGCGGGGGCAGCGCGAATCGAACGCAGCGATGCGGTACACCGGCAGGTGCGTGCGACCGAGTTTCTTGAGTCGAAGTCGTACCACGGATACCATCCTCCGGGCGAAAGGGAGAAAAGGGGTTACATACCTCCGAAGCCGAGGAGGCCACGGCCTCGCCGGCGCATTTGCTTCATCATCTTCTTCATCTGGCGAAACTGCTTGAGCAGCGCGTTCACATCCGACGCCTCGGCGCCCGACCCCGCGGCGATCCGGCGGCGGCGGCTGGCGTCGATGAGGTCGGGTTTCGTGCGTTCCTGCTTGGTCATCGAGCGGATGATGGCCTGGATCTGGTCGAAGTCCTTCTCGTCCACGTCGTCCATGGGCCCGAGGTTGCCGATGCCGGGGATCATGCCGAGGAGCTGCTTCACCGGCCCCATCTTGCGCACCTGCTCGAGCTGGGCGAGGAAGTCCTCGAGGTTGAACGACACGTCCTTGAGCTTCTTCTGGAATTGAGCGGCCTGTTCCTGGTCGATCGTTTCCTGGGCCTTCTCGACGAGGGTGCGCACGTCGCCCATGCCCAGGATGCGGTCGGCCATCCGCTCGGGGTGGAAGGGTTCGAGGGCGTCGAGCTTCTCGCCGACGCCGGCAAACTTGATGGGCTTGCCGGTGACGGCCTTCACGCTGAGGGCGGCGCCGCCGCGGGCGTCGCCGTCGAGCATGGTGAGGATCACGCCGTCGAACTCGAGCTGGCTGTTGAATTCGGCGGCGCTGTTCACGGCGTCCTGGCCCGTCTGCGCGTTGCACACGAGCAGGATCTGGTCGGGCTTCACGCGGTCGGCGATCTCGCGCACCTCGGCCATCATGGCGTGGTCGATGTGCAGGCGGCCGGCGGTGTCGAGGATGACGGTGTCGAAGCCCTCCTTCTCCGCGTGGCGCAGAGCCTTCTTGCACGCGCGAGGCGGCGAGGCCTTGCGGTCGGCGAAGACGGGGATGCCGAGCTCCTCTCCCACCTGCTCGAGCTGGTCCACGGCGGCGGGGCGCTGGAGGTCGGCGGCCACGAGCAGAGGGCGGCGCCCCTGCTTGCGGAGCAGTGCGGCCAGCTTGCCACACGTGGTGGTCTTGCCGTGGCCCTGGAGGCCGCACAGCATGATCACCGTGGGGCGCTCCTGGTTGGTGGGGATCGTGGAGTCGGCGACGCCCATGAGCTGGATGAGCTCGTCGTAGACGATCTTGACAACCTGCTGGCCGGGGGTGACCGACTTGATGACTTCCTGGCCGACGGCGCGCTCCTGCACCCGCTTAATGAAGTCGCGGGCCACCTTGAAGTTCACGTCGGCCTCGAGCAGGGCGGTGCGGACGGCGCGGAGTCCCTCGGCGATGCTCTTCTCATTGAGCTGCCCGCGGCTGGTGAAGGCCTTGAGGGCGTCTTTGAGGCGTTGGCTGAGGGACTCGAACATGGTCGGCTAGTCCTTGGGCTTGTTCGTCGGTTCTTGGCCGTCGTCGTAGCGGCGGATGTCGGCGCCGATCGCTCGCAGGCGTTCCTCGATGCGTTCGTAGCCGCGGTCGAGGTGGTACACGCGGCTGAGTTCGGTGGTGCCTTGGGCCACGAGGCCGGCGAGGATGAGCGAGGCGCTGGCGCGGAGGTCCGAGGCCATCACCTGGGCACCCGAGAGGGCCGGCACGCCATGCACGATCACTGCCGCGCCTTCCTTGTGGAGCACGGCGCCCATGCGCTGGAGTTCGGGCACGTGCATGAAGCGGTCGGGGTAGATCTTCTCGGTCACCACGCTGATGCCGTCGGCGATGCAGAGCATGGCCATGAGCTGGGCCTGCACGTCGGTGGGCACGCCGGGATAGGGGAGGGTGGTGACGTCGACGGGGGTGAGCTTGTCGGGGCCGACCACGCGGCAGGCGTCGTGGCCGAGGGGGGTGACCTCGGCTCCGGCCCGGCGCAGGATATCGGCCACGGCGCCCAGGTGCTCGAGGCGGATGTTTTCGATGACTACGTTGCCGCGGGTCATGGCGGCGGCCACCATGAAGGTGGCGGCCTCGATGCGGTCGGGGATGATGGTGTGGCGGGTGCCGCGCAGGCTGCGGACGCCCTTGATGCGCATCGTGGGCGAGCCGGCGCCCTCGATGGAGGCGCCCATGTTGGTGAGGAAGAGCGCCAGGTCGGCGATCTCGGGCTCGCAGGCGGCGCTCTCGATGACAGTGACGCCATCGGCGAGTGCCGCGGCCATCAGGGTGTTGGCGGTGCCGAGCACGGTGGAGCCGAAGGGGCCGCCGAGGAATATGCTGGAGCCGCGCAGGCCGTCGGCGGCCGAGGCCACCACGTAGCCGTGCTCGATGGTGGTGGCGGCGCCGAGGGCCTCGAGGCCCTTGCGGTGCAGGTCGATGGGGCGCACGCCGATGGCACAGCCGCCGGGCAGCGAGACCCGTGCCTGGCCGCGCCGGGCCACGAGCGGGCCGAGAACGCAGATCGAGCCGCGCATCTGGCGCACCAGATCGTAGGGCGCCGTCACGGGCTCGTGGTCCACCACTTCGAGGGTGATCGAGGCGTTGCCATCCCGTTCGTGCCGCACGCCCAGCGTTTCGAGCACCTTGATGAGGGTGTGCACGTCGACCACATCGGGCAAGCTGTCGATGGCGCTGGGGCCATCGGCGAGCAGCGAGGCGGCCATGATGGGCAGGGCGGCGTTCTTGGCACCGTTCACGCGGATGGTGCCTTCGAGGCGCGCTCCGCCCTGGATCGCGATCTTGTCCACAGCCTCTATCCTCTCTCACGAGCGTTCGGAGCCCCTTGCGGCTCGGGGGGCCGCGCAAAATACGGGGCGCCGGGGATTGGGCTCTCTGCCCGCTCGCGCGTCACGCTTTCTTCTGCATCGAGACGATGCGGTCGAGGCCCTGGAAGTCGGGCGACACGTCCACCGTCTCGTAGTCTCCTGTCTGCTCCGCCAGTTGGCGGACGGCGGGTCCCTGGCTCGCGCCGATTTCGACGAAGAGCCAGCCGCCGGGCTTCAGCCACGCCGGGGCGCCTGCAACGATCACCCGCAGGGCGTCCAGGCCATCGTCGCCGCCGTCGAGCGCGAGGCGGGGCTCGTGCTCGCGCACCTCAGGCATCGTGGCGGCCAGTTCCGCCCGTGCCACGTAGGGCGGATTGCTCACCACCACGTCGCACGTCACACCGTCGCTCAGTGCATCGAACCAGTTGCCGTGCAGAAAAGTGATCCGCTCGGCGAGCTGGTGGCGTTGGGCATTGACCCGCGCCAGCTCCAGGGCCTCGACGCTCGCGTCCACGGCCAGCACCCGTGCCTGCGGGCGTTGCGAGGCGAGGGCGATGGCCACGGCACCACTGCCCGTGCCGAGGTCGGCCACCAAGGCATCCTGGCCTTCGGGCAGCGCCTGGAGGGCGCGCTCGACGAGCAGCTCCGTTTCCGGCCGCGGGATCAGCACGCTGGGCGTCACGGCGAGCGAGAGGGAGTAGAACTCCGTTTCGCCGATGAGGTACTTGGCCGGCACTCGCTGGCCGCGCTGCTTCACCCACTGGCGAAAGCGGGCGAGGGCGTCGGGCGGCGGCACGTCGTCGTAGCGGGCGTAGAGCTCGATGCGGCGACAGCCCATGGCCGTGGCCAGCAGCAGCTCGGCGTCGAGCCGCGCCGTGTCGATGCCTTTGCTTTCAAAGAACTGTGTCGTCCACCCCAGGAGCTTGAGCGTGGTCCATGGCCCCTGGTGTGACTCGTGCGCCTGGCTCATTCACAACTCGCTGAGCCGTTGCAGTTTCTCGTGCTCGAGCAGCGGGTCGATCACCTGATCGAGCGCGCCCATCATGATTTCTTCCAGGTGGTAGATGGTGAGGTTGATCCGATGGTCGTTGAAGCGGTTTTCGGGGAAGTTGTAGGTGCGGATGCGTTCGCTGCGGTCGCCGGAGCCCACCTGTGAGCGGCGGAGCTCGCCACGAGCTTCAGCCTTCTGGGCGCGCCGCTGTTCGTAGAGACGCGAGCGGAGGATGCGGAGGGCCTTGGCTCGGTTCTTGTGCTGCGACCGCTCGTCCTGCATGGACACCACGATGCCGCTGGGCGCGTGGGTGAGGCGGACGGCCGAGCTGGTCTTGTTCACGCCCTGGCCGCCGGGGCCGGAGGAGCGGAAGATGTCCCATGCAAGGTCGTCGGGATTGATCTCCACGTCCACCTCTTCGGCGGCGGGGAGGACGGCGACGGTGACGGCCGAGGTGTGGCGGCGGCCGCTGGTCTCGGTGGCCGGGATGCGCTGCACGCGGTGCACGCCGCTCTCGTGGCGCAGGCGCTTGAACACGTCGTCGCCTTCGACGGCGAAGGTGATTTCCTTGAATCCGCCGAGGTCGGTGGGGTGCGACTCCATTGCCTCGAGCTTCCAGCCTCGGGCCTCGGCATACTTCTGGTACATCCGGAAGAGGTCGGCGACGAAGAGGCCCGCTTCGTCGCCGCCGGTGCCGGCGCGGATTTCCACGATGGCGTCGCGGGCAGTGTCCTCGTCGTCGGTGGCGACGAGCTCGCGGATTGCCTCCTCGGAGGCGGCGATGCTTCCGGTGACCGTGTCGAGCTCCTCCGGGGCCAGCTCGCGGAGCTCGGGGTCGTCGCCGTTGGTCTCATCGAGCACCGACTGGGCCTGGCCGACCTGATCGAGCAATTGGCACAGCCCATTGTAGCGCGACACGAACTTGCCGAGCGAGCCGAACTCCTTGCTGTAGGCGCGCAGTCTGTCAGGGTTGCTGGCCACCTCGGGGGTGGCGAGCGACTCCTGGAGCTCGGCGTGGCGTGCACGCATGCTCTCGAGTTTGTCCACGATGCCTTGGCTCAGCATGACTCAGCCTCTGCGCCACGTGCATGGCGGCGGGCAAAAAACATGGCCCCACCGTCGCGACCGGCGATGGAAGCCATGGGATCTCCGGGTGCCTGGGGCTACTGTGCCTCGGCGCTGCCGTCGGCGGACTCGGCGCCTGCCGCTTGCTTGCTCAAGCCGTAGCGACGCTGGAACCGCTCGACGCGGCCGGCGGTGTCCACGAACTTCTGCTTGCCGGTGTAGAACGGATGGCACATGGAGCACACCTCGACGTTGATCTTCGCTCGCGTGGACCGCGTGACGAAGCTACTGCCGCAACCGCACGTGACGGTGCACTCGACATATTCGGGATGGATGCCGTCTTTCATCCTGATCGATCTCCAGGGTGGCGCTGCTGCGAGATAACCGTAAACCTCTATATTATAGCAGAATAGGCCTGTAACGCAAGCGAAGCGAAGCAGCAACGGCACAGGGCCGCACGGCCCCCGGCGCGCCCGTACGCTGGGCGCAAAGCCATCGCTGTCTGATGGACGGAAGGCTGTGCGAGGCCGGCGGGGGCTTCTACGAGCCGATCGTGGGGATCAGGATGCGCTGGCCCGCCCTCAGGGAGCCCGGGTCCTTGGGGTTGCGCAGCCGCGAGCGGTTGTGCTCGTAGAGCTTCGGCCACAGGGTGCCGTTCTTGTAAACGTCAAGGGCGATCTGGTAGAAGTTGTCGCCCTTCTTGACGAGGTAAGACGTGCCTGACGAAGCAGTTGGGGACGTGGGCCTGGCCGCGGTGGCCGTGGGCGGCTTGGCGGTGGGCTTGGCCGTGGTGGCCGGCGTGGATGGGGCCTTGGGCGTGGCTTTGGCTGCGGCCGTTGGCGCGGGGACGCCTGGGAGCGCGGGGATGACGAGCTTCGTGTCCACAAAGAGCTTCTCGGGCGGGACGTCTTTGTTGGCGGCATGGATGTGGCGCCACAGCGTGGCTTTGCCGTAGTGCTTCCGAGCAATGCTGCTGTAGGTGTCGCCTTTCACCACCACGTGTGTGGCCAGAGGAGGGGGCTTGACGCCGGCGCTCGGGGCCGGGGCGGCGGGGCGACGGGCAGCGGCGGGCGACGTGGCGGCGGCTCTCCCGCCTGACAGCGCGACGGGCGGCGGCTCGGGTGGGGGCGGGACGTGTACCACCGTAGCGGTGTCTCCCCACTCGAAGCTGGGCCGGTCGGCGGAGCCGGGCACGGCGGCGCCACGGGGCTGGACGGCGCCGGCGCGCAAGGGCGCGCTCCCGGGGGAGCGCGCGGGTGCGGCGACCGCTGCACGTGCCGTGTCGGCGGATGGCGGAGGCACGGCGCGGCGGGCGGCCACGGCGGCGTCGGGGCCGGGCTGGTCGAGGATGATGTCCTCGGGTGTGGGGCTCCTGCCCCAGATGATCACCACGAGAACCATGAGCGCAAGAATCACGAAGAAGGCGAATCGCGCGTCCCTGTACACCGTTGGACTCCTTACCCTCAGAGCATGGCTCGAGCCACGTACATACTAACAGATCACTTCGGTGACGGGGAATGCGTTGGAATCAGGCGTGGAACGCCTGACGGGGAGGTGCCCATACTATAGCCGACGCGAGTCGCGATGTCAAGCCGCAAATGCGGTTTTTTCTTGAGGAGTAGGTGTTGTGGTTGGGGGAGGCCGCGGCGGGCCTCAGCGAGCCGTGTCGGCCGGGGTTGAGTGTCGGCGCACCCAGGCCAGGGTGGCGGCTCCGATGGCCAGGGCCACGAGGGCCCCGAGCTGGCCCGCTTTGAGGCCGAGCGCCACGGGAAGGGTGTCGGTGCGGACGAACTCGACGGCGAGGCGGAGGAAGCCGTGGAGCACGAAAAGGAGGCCCAGGAGCTCGCCGTTGCGTCGGCGATGTGGGGTGGCCACCACGAGGAGTGCGGCGATGACGAAGAGGCCGATGCTGTCGTAGAGTTGGGCCGGATGGACGGGGAGCGAGTGGGTGGCTGCGTCGGTGATCCAGCGCTGCTTCACGTGGTCGAGGAAGGCCGGGCTGCCGGAGGGCAGACCCGCGGGATCGAGGAGGCGTGGGAAGCGCACGGCCAGGGGGAAGCGCGGACTGGCCGGGCCGCCGAAGCAGCAGCCGTTGAGGAAGCAGCCGATGCGGCCGAAGGCCTGGCCGATGGCGATGGCCGGGGCCATGAGGTCGGCCACGAGCCACGCATCGAGGCGCTTCCACTTGAGATAGGCCAGGTTGGCGATGAGGGCGCCGATGAGCCCGCCGTAGAACACGAGGCCCCCTTCCCACACCTTGAAGATGGCCCACAGCGGCTCGCCGGGGGGCTTGTAGAGGGCGAAGTGGAGCACGCGGGCGCCGGCGACGCCGGCGAGGATCGACACGAGCACCAGGTTGCCGATGACGTCGGGGTCCACGCCGTGGGCCTTGGCTCGTCGCGCGGCGATGTACCACCCTGCGTAGAAGCCGATGGCGAGCATCAGCCCGTAGGTGTGGATGAAGGGGAAGAAGAGGGTGGGCTGCATCGGGGGCGGCTCCGCTGTCTCACGCGCCGGGCAGGGGCCTCCAGAGTCCCGGAGCCGCGTCCCTCTTTGCGGAAGGACGCACGGAGCGCCACACATCCATCGGCGTCCGGATTCCCCGCGGCGTCTCGGCCGTCTGGTCGTAGAGGTAGAAGACGACGTATTGTAGGGTTCCCGTGGCCGGGCTGTCAAGCGCGAGGGACGCGGAGGCCCACGACGCCGCTTCCCGTTGGCGGGGCTTGGTGATGATCTCCACGCGGCCGATGCCGCCGAACTTTCTGGTGATCGAGCGCTCGATGCCGCTGAGCGCGTGGGTGGGGAGTTGTTACGGGGGTGCAACCCCGGCGTGAACGATCGCGCGCGGCACGGTGGGGCCTGAAGGGGAAACCGCTTGTTGATGCGCGGCTATTCGTCGTCGTCGGACTCGTCCTCACACTCCAAGTCCCAGTCTCCGTCGGCCTCCCCTGTGTAGCCGCAGACGCCAACGCGGGGGGAGTTGACGACGGGGAGGAACATCTCGTCGCCGCACTCGTGTTTGCGGGCGCAGGCCTTGCAGAGCCAGCCGTCGGGCTCGTAGCAGCACTCCGCGCAGAGGACGACCGCGGGCTTGCCGCAGACACCACAGGGGATGGGCGGCGGGTTGTTGCGCGCGAGGAGCCGGATGGGCTCGCGGCGGTACTCCGCGTCCCGCTCGGAAGCCACTTTGAGGGCCAGGTGGGTGGTGGAGCCGAAGTCGTATTCGTGGGTGAATCGCAGGCGGGGTTCCAGCACGTGGCCGAGTTCCGCGCGCATGTCCTTCTCGCCAAAGTCATCCATGGGGGACACCGAGTAGCTCTGCTCGCCAATCGTGAAGGCGCTGAGGTGGCCGCAGCATTCGAGCCAGATGTCGCGGAGGAATTGGTCCAGGTCGCCGAGCCGGGCGCTGGCTCTCGCCTCGAGATGGAGCCAGTAGCCGGGGGCGTAGCGGCTTTGGACGACGAGGTGGAAGACTCTGGCCCGGCGCAACTGGGCTTGGGGCGACGTGGGGCCGGCGGCGGGGTGCGTCTGAAGGCAGCCTTGGAGGTGGCGGGTCATGCCGGCCTTGCTGAAGGTGCCGTCGCAGAGCAAGCAGGTGCCTCTGGAGGTGGTCCTCGCCATCGTTCGCTCCTCTCAGTTTCTGCGTCGAGGATGTGGGGCAGCCGCCTCCGTCGAGGCTACGGCGGCCGAGGGTGCGCCCCGCCTACATCTTGTTGACGATGCGGTTGTGCTCGTCCACGAAAACGAAGGTGGGCTTATGGGCGCGGGCCTCGGCGTCGTCGAGCACGCAGAAGGCAAAGATGATGAGCTTGTCGCCGGGCTGGCCCAGACGGGCGGCGGCGCCCTGGAGGCTGATGGTGCCGCTGCCGGCGGGGGCCTCGATGACGTAGGTCTCGGCGCGGTCGCCCGTGGCGAGGTTGACGAACTGCACGCGCTCGTGGGGCACCATGTCGGCGGCGGCCAGGAGGTCGGCGTCGATGGCGATGCTGCCTTCGTAGTCGAGGTGGGCGCCGGTTAAGGTGGCTCGGTGGATCTTGGAGCGGAGCATGATGCGCTGCATCGGCGTTAGCCTTTCGGCGTGAGGAGGTGGTTGTCGATCAGCCGCGTGCCCCCGAAGTGTGCGGCCACGAGGGCGACGGCGGGTTCGGCGACCGTATCGACGGGCGCCAGAGTCTGGGGATGGACGATGGCCACGTAGTCGATGGTGCAGTGGCCCGCGTCGAGGAGAGTTTGGCGGACGACGTCGGCCAGCGCGGCCGCGGACGACACGCCGGCATCGAGGCAGGCCTGGGCGGCCTGGAGGCCGCGGTGGATGCAGGTGGCCTGCTGGCGTGCGTCGGCGTCGAGGTGCTGGTTGCGCGAGCTCATGGCCAGGCCGTCGGGCTCGCGCACGATGGGGCAGGGCACGATGGCGATGGGCAGGGCGAGGTCGCGCACCATTTGGGCGACGGCGGCCACCTGCTGGTAGTCCTTCTGGCCGAAGTAGGCGCGGTCGGGTTCCACGATGTGGAAGAGCTTGCCGCACACGGTGAGCACGCCGCGGAAGTGGCCGGGGCGGTGGGCGCCTTCGAGCGTCTCGACGATGGGGCCGGCCTGGTCGACGTAGGTGGTGGCGCCGTCGGGATACATGGCGGCGGCGCGGGGGGCGAAAAGGAGGTCCACGCCCACGCCTTCGGCGAGAGCCGCGTCGCGGTCCAGGTCGCGGGGGTAGGCGTCGAAGTCCTCGGCGGGGCCAAACTGGGTGGGGTTGACAAACACGCTGATGGCCACGGCGTCGTTTTCGCGGCGGGCGCGTTCCATGAGCGACAGGTGGCCCTGGTGGAGCGCGCCCATGGTGGGCACGAAGCCGATGCGGCGGCCCTGCTGGCGGGCCGCGCGCACGAAGTGGCGTGTGTCGGCGATGGCATGTGCAGTCGTCATCGGTTGTGTCTTCGGGAGACGGGGACGTAGTACTGTACGCCGGGGCGCGGCTGGCGCATCTGGCGGATGAGTTCCTGGAGTTCCACTTCGTCGGTGGCCACGTTCACCTCGTCGGTGTTCACCACGAGGAGAGGCACGTCGGTGTAGTCGAAGAAATGGCGGTTGTAGGTTTCGCACACGGTCTGGAGGTAGCCGAGTTCCATGGGGGCTTCGAATCCGCGGCCGCGCTTGCGGATGCGCTGCATGAGCGCTTCGGCACTGGCCTGGAGCATGACCACGATGCTGGGGGTGGGCGTGGCGTCCTGGAGCAGGTCGGCGATGCGGCTGTAGAGATGCAGCTCTTCCTCGTTGAGGGTCACGGAGGCGAAGATGCGGTCTTTCTCGAACAGATAGTCGGCCACGGTGGTCTTGTGGAAGAGGTCGCGCTGGTAGATTTCCTGTTGCTGGCGGTAGCGCGACACCAGGAAGGCGAGCTGGGTGTGGAGCGCGTAGCGCGTGGGGTTCTTGTAGAAGTGGGGGAGGAAGGGGTTGTCTTCGGCCTCTTCGAGGATCACGCGGGCGTCCAGGGCCTTGCCCAGTGCCTTGGCCAGGGTGGTCTTGCCCACGCCGATGGGGCCTTCCACGGCGATGTAGGTCAACTGGCGTTCGTCGTCCATGAGATGCACCGTATCGAAGATGGGAACGGCGAGGGGCGCGGGCTCACCGTTGGGTGTCAGTCGCATCCAGTTCCGCGAGCAGCTCGGCCACCGTCCGTCCGAGGAGCGGATGCCGCGCGTCGGGCGCGATCTCCGCCAGCGGCTCGAGCACGAAGCGTCGCTCGTGCATCCGCGGGTGGGGGACGGTGAGGGCCTCCGTATCGATGAGCTGCTCGTCGTAGAGCAGGAGGTCGAGATCGAGGGTTCGCGGTCCCCAGCGTTCCTGGCGGGTGCGGCCGAAGGTGGCTTCGGTGGCCAGGAGTTGGTCGAGCAGTTGCTCGGCGGACAGCTCGACGGTCAGGCGTGCCGCGGCATTCAGGTAGTGTGGCTGACCGGGTGGGCCGCCGACGGGAGCGGTCTCGTGGAACTCCGAGATGGCCTCGACGCGAACGCCCGGCACGTGGTTCAACTCGGTGAGCGCGCCGCACAGCGTGGCCGCGCGTTCCCCCAGGTTGCTGCCGAGTGCAATGTAGGCGATGGCCATGGCTGCCGACCGATAGACGCCCGATCACGGCTTCCGGCGGCATTGTAGCAAATGCCCCGGGCCATTGCAAGATCCGGCACGGGCGTGGGGCTGGCCCGCGACCTTTGGGTTCATCCATTGGGGCCTCTCTCCGCCTGAGTCTACACCGCTCACACAGGGACGGGTAAAGAAATGGATGAGTGGATGGATGGATGACTGGATGGGCGGTAGATGGGGCAGTGTGGCTGCTCTTCCATACCTCCATACCTCCAGTCCTCCATTCCTCCGATCCCTCCGTCTGGAAAGGTGTCAGGTCGTGAGTTACAGCATAGCTGAGTTAGCTGAGTTAGATGTGCCTGGCACACTGCACGCTTCGAACCCAGGGCGCGTTGGCCGCGGCGCTCGCCGTGCGCAGCACCCGTCACGCTGGTGAAGGGCCAACCGGGCGCGCGGCTCAAGATGGAGGTGGAGTTCCTGGCCGGGAGAAAGCACCTCCCGGTCGTTCGCCTCCAGCGTGCTGCGTAGGGAAAGGGGAGCACTGCCGGAACCCAGGCTGCATCCACCGCAACAAACGCTTGGACTCTGGCCCGACAGGCGTGGGCCACCACGGGAACCCGTCGCCATACCCCGAGGCCAGGACTCACGGTCACGGAACGCTCGATCCATCGCTCGGCTTCGTATCGCGGCTGACCATCAAACTCCCCGGACCAGCACAAACGCCCCTGATCTCAGGCGGCACGGAAGCTATCACAAGACGAGTGAATGGATAACCCTACGACGACGCGGATGAGTTCTCGGACCCCACGCGGCGCAATAGGGCTTCAGAACTCATCGAACGCATCGCCCACGACGACGGTGGCGCAACGCTGCTGGCCGTTGGCCGTCAGGGTGACAGTGTAGGGTCCCGGTGAGGGGTAGGTGTGGATGACGATGGCGCCGGTGGCGGTGGACCCGTCACC
>JADHXT010000071.1 GCA_016782825.1 Candidatus Brocadiia bacterium
AGTTGGAATCCAGGAGAAAGATAAACCCAATGTTAGACATATTGATCCGAAGGTTGGGGTGTGGCATAGGGTGAAACTGACCATGCGGCGGCGGACCTTCTCGTCCGAGTTCGACGGTGAAGTGCTTCTTGACAAATTCCAGTATCACGACTGGATGATAAGCATGGACCCGGCGCCGATCAGGCTCCAAAAGCATATCGTCGTACATGGTGACAACCTCGGGAAGGAGAACGCCTGTCCGATCGAATACCGCAATGTCTTCATAAAAGAGCTCGGGCCGGACAGCGTCGAGGCCCCGCCAAGGCCCCGAAAGGCGACTGGGGGCCCGAACTCGGGCATCGAGAAGCTGCTGATCCAGATCGATCAAACCGGCCTGCCCAAAGGGTATATCCCCCAAAAGCACCAGGACTACGTGGATCGGCGAACTGCTGGACTGAGCGGTCGACAGAAAGCAAGGCTCGGGCAACTTTGGGCGGCGAGACAGCGAGTCCATCCCAAGATGCCCAATCGAGGCGCATCGTTTGTGAAGATCCTCGAATACGTGGCCGCAGACGAGCAACCCAAGAAGCCGCGCGAAGGGAGGAACAGATGAACCGGCAATCAGGTCTTACACGACGTGGGTTTGTGGGCGCTGCTGCAGGCGCGGCAGCGTTCACGGCTGTTCCGCGACACGTTCTTGGCCGAACAGCTCCAAGCAACCTCGTCAATATCGCTGCTGTAGGCTCAGGAGGGCACGGGGCCTTTGTCGTTAACCAAATGCTCAAGGCAGGCGGGATAAACGTCGTTGCCCTCTGTGATGTGGATGCCGAGTTCGCGAGCCACATTGAAACAAAGGAATATGGTAGCCGCAGAATCACAGGCCTCTACAGGCGGTTCCCCAAGGTCCCAAAGTACAGAGACTTCCGGGTTATGCTCGACAAAGAGCAGAAGGACATTGATGCCGCTGTGATCACTACACCCGAGCACATACACACATCTGCCGCCGCGATGGCCATGAAGATGGGGAAGCACGTCTATTGCTCGAAGCTACTTGGCCACAATACCTATGAGATACGCCTGGCGACCCAATTGGCCGAGCAATAGGGGGTGATCACCCAGATGGGGATCGGCAACCACACCACCGAGGTATTCCATCAGGCCGTCGAGATAGTCCAGGCCGGTGGTATTGGGGCGGTCAGAGAGGCACATGTTTGGTGTGACAATGAATGGGACCCATATCGGGGGGCCAAGGCCTGGCCGCCGAGAGCTGTAAGGGACTATAATCCCAAGAACGCGGATAGGCAGCTAAGGGAGAAGAAGCCCATCCCAGCTCACCTGGATTGGGATTTGTGGCTGGGACCAGCAGAATACCACCCTTATCCAGGCTTCGGACGCGGTCTTTACCATCCCTCGAACTGGCGCAGTTGGTGGGACTTTGGCAACGGGAGGATTGGGGACATCGGCAGCCACGCCATCGACCTGGTGTTCTGGGCACTGGACCTCAAGTACCCATTGACAGCAGAAGGGGAAGGGCCCGGCCGTGCCGGGTTGGAACGTGTGCCCCCCTGGCAGAAAGCTACATGGACGTTTCCGGCGCGAGGAAACAAGCCGCCGGTGACACTGAGATGGTGCCACGGCAATGTGCGCTTCGACGAGTTGAGAGATCTGGATCTGCCTCACGAGTGGCCCGTTGGCATACACTTTGTTGGTACAGAGGGTAGGCTGACGATGCAGATCGAAAGGGGACCTGCCGGTCCCATGGTGTTGTATCCGAAAGCGAAGTTCGCCAATTACACGCCGCCACCACGTACGCTGCCCCGATCTCCCGGTGGTGAGTATCGCCAGTGGATACAGGCAGTCAGAACTGACAGTCAAGCGAGAGCTGAAATGCCCTTCAGCTACTCGGGACCCTTGTGTGAGACGTTGGCGTTGGGCAATGTCGCCTATCGCGTTGGTAAGAAGCTCAAGTGGGATCCGGTTCACATGAAGGCCGCCAATGCTCCTGAGGCGGATAGGTTCATTCAAGGCAGCTACCGTCGAGGGTGGGAACTGGACAAGCCCAAGATCCCAATAGGAGTTCCATCAGAGAAGATAGGTAGTGCGCCAGATACCCGAAAGCGCCGGCCTCCTCGCTCGGAGCTTGAGAAACTGCTCATCCGCATCGAGAAGAACGACCTGCCCAAGGCGTACAACCCCCTCAAGCACCAGGAATACGTCGACCGACGCATGGCTGCAATGAGGGGGAAGCAGAAGGCGAGGGTTGGGCATCTCTGGAAAGAGAAACTGCGGCTCGATCCCGACATGCCGAACCGGGGCAAGTCCTTCGTCAGGATCATGGAACACGTGGCCACGAACGGAGAGTGACCCACCTGTGAGAACTCCAGTCTTCCTCACGGTTCTGTCCCTTGGGTTGTCGTTGTGCGCCGCCGGCCAGCCCCCCGAGTCGCCGCTCTGGGACACGCCGCCGCAGGAGACCGGTGTCAAAGAGCAAGTTCGATCCGTCAAGCCACGGCCGGGAGCCCCGTCCGGGCTGAATCGCGCATACAGCCTCGTCTCGTTGCCCACCTACAGCATCCATCGCCCGAAGAAGCCGAATGGTGTGGGACTGGTGATCTGTCCTGGCGGCGGGTTCCGCGACGTCTGGATCGACCGCGAGGGCCACGATCTGGCGATCTGGTTGAAGGCTCACAACGTCACCTCCCTCGTCCTGAAGTACCGGACCCGCCTGGACAACGGCAACATCACGGCGAACGGCTTCCAGACGTACCTGCGCGCCGTTCAGGCCGACGGCAGGCAGGCGATTCGCGTTCTCAGGAGGCGCGCGTCGGCCCTCGGCTTGAAGCCCAACAAGATCGGCATCTGCGGGTTCTCGGCTGGCGGCCATCTTGCGCTATCCTGCGCGGTCTACCCCGAGCCCAAGGGGGCGGGCGCCAAGGTCAGCGGGATGCCGGACTTCGCCGGCCTCTTCTACCCGGGGATCCCCAAGGACATTGGCCCGATCGTCGGACGCCGCACTATCTGTCCGATGTTCATCGTCAACGCCCGCGTCGACGAGGTGACGCCTGTGGACAAGTGCATCGGCTTCTACTCGATGCTGCTCGCGGCCGGGGTTAACGCCGAGCTCCACGTCTTCAGCAAGGGCTCCCACGGCTTCGACCTGGGCACAGGCCGAGGGAAGTCGATGGCGATCTGGCCGACCAGCTTCGTCGCCTGGCTCAATGACACCAACATCATCCAGGACTAGCTCGTGCGTCGACAACTCACCACAGGCCTCGGTGTCCTGGCGGCCTTCGCCCTTGCGACGCGTGCTGGAACCGCGCCCGACTCCGCCAGAGCGCTCATCAAGGCATCCGGCGTCAGGGGCGGGCTCGTCGTGGTGGTTGGCTGCGATGACCCGTCTCTCCTGGCGGCATTGCGGGCGGCCGGTCCCTACCTGATCCACGGCCTGGACGGCGATCCGGACGCGGTCGCGGCTGCGCGGAAACACCTTCGGCAACGGAACCTCTACGGCCCTGTGACCGTCTCCCGACTGCGGGGCGCACAGCTTCCCTATGTGGACAGCCTCGTGAACCTGGTCGTCATGGCGGGCTCTGCGCAGGTCCCGGCCGACGAGGTGTTCAGGGTCCTCGCCCCGGGTGGCGCCATCGCGGACATGCGGAAGTCAGAGATCGTGGCCACCCGCAAGCACTGGCCCGCGGAGCTGGACGAGTGGACCCACTATCTCTACGACGCCTCAAACAACGCCGTGTCGGACGACGCGCAGGTCGCCCCGCCACGGGGCCTGCGGTGGACGTGCGGGCCCAGGTATGCGCGGAGCCACGAGCACTTCGCCAGCATGAGCGCGATGGTCACGGCCGGCGGGCGGCTCTTCACAATCATCGACGAAGGCCCCATCCGCTCGGTCTACCTGCCGCCGCGATGGAACCTGGTGGCCAGAGACGCGTTCAGCGGCGTGCTGCTCTGGAGGAAGCCGATCACGAACTGGGAAGCTCATCTGCGGGGGTTCCGCAGCGGCCCACCCGAGATTGGCCGGCGCATGGTGGCGGCGGGAGACCGGGTCTACGTCGCCCTCGGGTACGGGGAGCCAGTGACAGTCCTCGACGCCGCGACAGGGAAGAAGCTCGCGACGCTTGCCAGCACCAGCGGCGCGCGCGAACTCCTTCTCACCAACGGGGTGCTGTACGTGCTCGCCGACAACATGACGGCGGCCCAGCACAACGCGCGGCGGGAGTGGGTCAACCGAGAGTTCCTGCGCACCGATCCGCGGCTATCGATCTGGCGTCGTCTTCCGCGCAAGGCGCTGCCCATCTACGGCGTTCAGCGGGTCGTGGCGATCGCGACCGCGACCGGCAAACTGCTCTGGACGCGAGACTTCGAGGCCCCCGGCGAGATCGCGCCCACCACCATGGCGGTCGACGGCGGGAAGGTCTGCCTTCAGACCCTCGCTCACGTGGTCTGTCTCGATGGCGCCAGGGGCAAGGAGCTGTGGCGCGCCCGCCGCCCGATCGCGACGAGTCGGTTCTCCTGGTCCACGCCCACACTGGTCATTGACGGCGGCGTTGTGCTGACCGTCGACCGCAAGGCGAGCGACAATGTGGGCAAGTTCCCGCCTGCTCGGGGCAGCGAGTGGATCACGTCGAGCGGCGACTCGCAGAAGAAGCAGGACGGCGAGTTGGTGGCCTTCTCTCTCGAGGATGGGAAGGAGCTCTGGCGGGCGCCTTGCTCGGAGAACTACAACGTCCCGCTCGACATCTTCGTGATCGCGGGCGTGGTGTGGGTCGGCAACTTGCGCCATGGCGATGACCCCGGCTTCACGATGGGACGGGACCTGAAGAGCGGCAGGGTTGTCGCCAGGATCCCGCCCCAGAAGGCCTATGGGCACCATCGCTGCTACCGCAACAAGGCGACCGTGCGATGGCTTCTGGTGGGCCGCGGCGGCGTCCAGTTCATCGATCACAAGAGCGGAACGTGCCGAGGCTCCCCGGTGGCGCGGGGAAGCTGCCAGTACGGTGTCATGCCCGCCAACGGTCTCGTCTACGTACCGCGTCATTCTTGCGCATGCAACCCCAAGAGCCTGCTGACGGGGCTGAATGCCCTCTCTCCGCAGTCCAGCGCGGGAGAAGGGCAGATGCCGCTCGAGAGGGGGCCGGCCTACGCTGAGATCTCCAGTCTCAAGGGACGAGCATCCACGACAGGATGGCCGACGTACCGCCGCGACGCGCGCCGAAGCGCCTATCAGGACCTGCCCGCACCGGTCGCACCGGCCGTCGCGTGGACAAGGGAGCTCTCCCCGCCCATCACCGCGCCGGTCGCCGATGGCGACATTGTCGCTGTCGCGGAGCGGGAGCGTCATGCGCTGCACGCCCTGTCGGTGGTGGACGGCAAGCCCGTGTGGACCTTCGTCGCCGACGGCCGGATCGACTCGCCGCCAACGCTGTTCGGCGGCCTGGCCGTGTTCGGAACGCGGAACGGGTTCGTCTACTGCCTGCGGGCCTCCGACGGGGCGCTCGTCTGGCGATTCCGCGCCGCGCCGCGGGATCGGCGCCTCTTCGCCTGCGAGCAGCTCGAATCGGTGTGGCCTGTGCACGGGTCCGTGCTGGTCGACGACACGCTCTCGGGCGGCGTGGCCACAGCCTACTTCGCGGCCGGCAGGTCCTCTCACATCGACGGCGGCATTCGCCTCTACGCGCTGGATCTGAGGACGGGCCAGATGCGCCGCAAGACAGACGTGAGCACGACCCAAGGCGCCGGCGTCGGCCGAATCAGGCAGGGAGCGCTGCCCGACATCCTCTCTGTCCAGGGGGGCGCCATCTGGATGCGCCACGTGGGCGTTGACAAGAACTTCGCCCCGGTCAGGCCCCGCCCTCATCTCTTCGCCCCGGGCGGGTTCCTCGATGACACGTGGTGGCACCGCACCTACTGGGTCTACGGCACGGAGATCGGGGGCGGCTACAGCAACTGGCCGCTGGTCGGCAATGCCTCGCCCGCCGGGCGCCTGCTCGCCCTCGACGGTGGGAAGCTCGTCTACGGGTATGGGCGGATGGCATACCGGGTCGGTGACGGACACGTCCGCCCGGACATGACGGAGGACTACAGGCTGTTCGCGGAACTTCTGGACCGCGCGCCGGCAGCCACAAGGCGGCAGGAAAGGAAGCGCCGAGTCAGGTGGACCGCGCGACTGCCCTTCGTGGCCCGGTCGATCGTGCTGGCCCGCGATGCCCTGTTGGTTGCGGGTGGGAGCTCGGCCGACGAATCCCGCGAGAGGGTCGGCCCGGGCACGCTCTGGATCGCTTCGCGCGAAGGCGGCTCGAAGCGGGCCGCGTGCGTGCTCCCAGCTCCGCCTGTACTCGACGGCGTGGGCCTGACCGAGAAGGGCGTCTTCGTCTCCACGATCGACGGGGCCGTCGTCTGTCTTCGAGGAGCGAGCGATGAGTGACGGCGTCCGCCTCGGCTTCGGGTTCCACGTCGCACAGCGGACGACTCAATCCCAGGCACTCCGCGGAGCTCTGTGGTTGACGGTCGCCGTCTGCTGTTCCGTACAGGCCGGTGCGCGGGCATTCAAAGCGACGGGCAACACCGACCCGAAACACCGGGCCGTCCCGTGGCACAAGGGTGAGGTGGTGGTGACCTTCGACACGATGCCGACCAGGATGAGCTTCGACCTGCCGTGCTACGCCAAGATGATCACCGAGAACGACATCCAGTACATCAACGGCGCGACCGAGACGTACATCGATGGGTTCGCGGAGGGACAGTCCTACGAGGTGTGGAACGACAGACAGAACGTCTATAGCCGATTCTGGATCGAGAGCCAGAACGACGCGCGGATCGTAGTGCGTCACCGAAACGCCCTCGTGCGCGATGGCAAGATCGCCCATGCCAAGCAGCGCAAGGTTTCGCCCTACGGACGGGGGGAATGGACGGACGAGCGGTTCACCTTCCATCCCGATGGCACCCATACGCGCAGGGTCAAGGTCTACACGCCGGCCGCGGCCACCAGCCAGCCCTGGCCTGCGCAGCCGATCAGCCGGTCGATCTCCAAGAGCGGCGGGCTGCCCGAGGTCAGCGTACACGAGTTGGAGGGCATGTACGTGATGGGACGCGGGCCCGGCAGACTCGTGGGGGATGAGCTCGAGAAGAAGGGGCTGACGCTCATCAAGATGGACGGCAGGCACAGGGACATCGCCTTCGACCCCTATCCGCTCCGGCTCAACGCGTCGGGCGAGGAGATGTACCGAGCCTACGGGGACCTCAAGCATGCGAACATCCATGTGATCAACACGAGGTCGACGTGGCGCCCCTTCCGCATCGGCCGACCGAACGAGCGCGTGGACGGCCCGCCCCACTTCCTCCTGCTGATGACCCCTTACAAGCCCGTGCACAGGCTCACCAATCTGGTCCCCTCGTTCCCCGCCGGCGCGACCCGCCGGCAGGGCTACTTCCTGGCCGGCCTGGGACAGATGCAATACACCAGGTACTGGCAGGTGACTAAGGACGCGATCTTCGAGATCTGGCTCAACGGCTTCACCAGGTCCAAAGAGCCGGCAGAGGAGTTGGCAGTCCTGGCGCGATCCTGGCTACGGGCGCCCACCATGCGGCTGCTCTCGTCAACTGGGACGGCGGCCTACGGCTACGACATGGCGGCGCGCGCCTACCTGGTCGGCGTCAAGCCCGGCGGACAGCCAACGGCCGTGCAGGTGCAGTTGGACGCCAGCGCGGCATCGCCGGTGGTCAACCCTACGTTCCTGGTGAACCACTGGGGCAGTCGGAGGGCCGCGCTCGATATCAACGGCACCACCGTCTCACGAGGCAAGAACCTCCGCCTGGGGCACTACAAGGCGCTGGACCTCGAGGACGGCCGCACGTGGAGGAGCGTGCTGATCTTGTGGGTCCGGGCGCGATCCACGAAGCCCATCCGCTTCACGATCCGCCGTGGAGGCCCCGCCTCCGTTGAGCCGGGTGTGCCATTCCGTACGTGGAAGTCGGCCAAGGGCACATCCGTCGAGGCGCGCCTGGTGGAGGACACGGACGAGACGGTGATCCTCGAGAGCCGGTCGGGGCAGAGGCTCGAGGTGAAGCGGACGTACCTGTCGGCGGAGGACAGGCAATACCTGGACGGGTTGCGGCGACAACGCTGAGAGGCCGGCGGGGGCCCTCCGTTTGCCATCGACTAGAGTAGTTGGCCGCGAGAACACGCCGGAGGTAGAATGGCCATCATGAGATACGCCATTCTACTCGCCGCTCTGCTGCTGGTTGTGCCCGCACGCCCGTGCAACGCCGAGGATGCCAAGCTGTCGAAGGGCGTCGTTCTGCTTCGGTTCACGGTCGACGGGGCCAAGCGGACGGCCGGCCTACACCTGCCGCCGGGGTACGACGCCTCGAGGGCCCGGCCCCTCATCGTGTACCTGCACGGCGCCGGCGGCAATGGCGACGACGTGGACGCCGCGTGGGCCAGCCGCCATCCCATTGTGCGTGCGGCCCGCGAGCATCCCGAGCGCTTCCCCGCGCTCATCCTGGTTCCGCGCTGCCCGCGAGGGAGAATCTGGGCGCCGGTGCCGCCGGACCCTGTGCAGTCGGCGTGGCGGCTGAGGCGTCACGGACGGAAGCCGGCGCCGGATGCGGCGGCCCACGTCACCGCGGCGATCGATGCCGCGGTCGCGGCGTATGCGGTAGACGAGGATCGGATCACCCTGGCAGGGCACTCCATGGGCGGCGAGGGCTCGACCCGGTACGCGGCCCTCCACGCCGACCGCTTCGCGGCCGTGGCACCCTCGGCAGGCTCGGCCGTGATCGTCCTCGAGGATGCCGCGAAGCTGGCGCGGATGGGCGTGTGGATCTTCCAGGGCGAGACCGACAGGATCAGCACGGCCGAGCTCGCGAAGCGTCTGGTCGCCGCCATCCGCGCCGCCGGCGGGGAGCCGCGCTACACCGAGTACAGAGGCCTAGGCCACGCCACGGCGCACCGCGCCTACAGCGATCCCAAGCTCATCGAGTGGCTCTTGAAGCAGAAGCGGCGTCGACGGTCGAAGACGCCCGATTGAGGCTCCGTCCCACCCTCGCCCGGCCAGCCATCCACACCTCTCTCCGTCGACGCACACCCGCCACGATCCATCGCCGATCGTGCTGCGGGATCACCGCAACGGGAGACAGTTGATGGAGTCTTCGTTGCGGATGTAGAGACGCCCCTTGGCCAGCGCCGGGTGTGACCACACCTGGGTCTTCTTGTCGCCGAAGAGACGCAGACGGGCGACCAGCTTATACTTCTCGCGGGTCGCACGGATCAGCAGCAGCTCGCCGTCGAGGCTCAGGACCAGGACGTGGCCGTTGCCGGCGATCAGCGAGGCGTAGCTGTAGAAGGCCATGTCTCGCTGCTTCCACAGGAGCTTGAGCGTCTTGGCATCGAGGCAGTAGAGCCAGGCGTTGTGAGGGCAGATCACCATGCCGCCGTGGGCGACCGGTGTGACCATGTCGGGGGCCAGATCGTCGAAGCGGCGCAGGGGCTTGCCGACGACCCGAACCGTTCCCCGGTAACCCATCCCCCTGAAGCCATAGAGCCGGGTCGAGTTGTTCTCGGTGGCCACGAGGAGCCGCTCGCCGAGCGCGATGGGTGTGGGGACGTTGTAATCGCCTTCCCTGCCCGGCACGATCCTCCAGAGCCGCTTGCCAGTGAGGGGATCCCAGCCGCCGAGCGACTCGGCGTCGTAGGCGATCACCTGGCGCCGGCCGTTGAAGTTGGCGAGGATCGGTGACGCATAGGCGCCCGCGGCTCCCTGCGACTTCCACACGATCTTGCCCGTCGCGCGGTCCAGCGCGACCAGCGATGCGTCCTTTGCCCCGGGGTTGACGATCAGCTTGTCATCGACCAGCAGCGGCGTCGCCGTCACTCCCCAGGCCGGCAGCGTCCCGCTGAAGTCATCGATGAGATGCCGCTTCCAGAAGATCCTGCCGGTCGCGGGGTCGACGCAGTGCAGATGCCCGAAGGGGCCGAGCAGATAGGCCTTCCCGTCGTGGACGACCGGGGTGGCGCGAGGGGAGTTGGTGTAGTCCATGTCGCCCTCGGCCCGGTAGGTCAGCGTCCAGCGCTCCTTGCCGGTCTCGGCGTCCAGACATCGCCAGATATCGCGGGTCCCATCCGCGGACTTGTCTGCAAAGAGGACACGGCCGTGGGCTGCCGCAACGCCCGAGTGGCCCGGGCCGGCCGTCTTCTGGGTCCAGAGGTACTTCACCTGCTCAGGAAGCCTCGTCGGAACGTGGTGGCTGATGCCGTCCCGTCGCGGGCCTCGCCAGTCAGGCCAGTCCGGTCGGTTGGGCAATGAGCAGGGCGGGAGCTGCCGCGCTGGATTGGAGTCGATGACGATGCGGAAGCCGACGATGGCGTCGCAATAGTCCCCTCGCAGGTTGCAGGGCAGCCGACCGGCCGAGCGGCACCGGGGCGGGCTGCTCATCCACGAGCCGCCGCGGACCACTCGCTGCGAGCCGGCCGCCGGCCCGAGAGGGTCGACGTTCGGCCCCCTCTTGTAGTAGTCCTTGTCGTACCAGTCGCTGGTCCACTCCCACGCGTTGCCCGTCAGGTCGTGGAGGCCGAACGCGTTGGCGCGACAGGTCCCGACCGGGGCAGTGAACACGTGGCCGTCGTCCCACGAGAACGTGCGCCATCCTCGGAACCGCTTGCGGACCGCCTCATCAGCGGCATTGGCCCAGCCCTTGCCGTCCTCCCACTTGTCGCCCCACGGGAAGGCGGTCGCGGTGCCCGCCCGGGCCGCGTACTCCCACTGGGCCTCGGTGGGGAGCAGGACCCTCCGGCCCGTCTTCGTGCCCAGCCAGCGACAGAACGCAACCGCATCGTCGAAGCTCACACAGATGGCCGGGTGGTCGTCGGTTTGCTCGAAGCCGACCTTCCGCCACGAGGCGCCATCGACCTTGTCCCAGACCCGCCCGTTCCAGGCAAAGGTCCAGCCCTCCCGCTCGGCCTGGGTCAGGTATCCCGTCGCGTCGACGAACGCGGCAAACTGCCCTCGGGTCACCTCGCAGGTCCCCATGTAGAATCCGCGGCTGATAGTGACCTTGCGCTGCGGAGTCTCGCGGTCGTCCGGGACGCGGAACCGCGTGGCCGGATCGCTTCCCATGAGGAACGTCCCTGCCGGGACCTCGACCAGGGCCATCGTGACACCGGGGGCGAGTCTCAGCTCGAGGCGTTGGCGCGGGTGCTCTGCGCCGGCCCTCGGCCCGGCGGGCCCCCCTCCCCGGCCCGGGCGGGCCGCTGCCGCGAGCAGCAGGACAGTGACCAGCCACGGGGATCGCAGGGAACAGGGCATCGTAATCTCGCGCGGGACAGATGACCTCGGCTGGGGGGCGAGCGGACCGCCGCAGGCGTGGACTCGGGGTCCAGTGTACACGGAGTGGGCAGCCCGTCAAGGGGCGCGGTCGCGAAGACCAGGGCGGGCCACCGCGTTGCAGGGAAGAAGGTCGAGGACGTTGGCGCTGGCAGCCACGGGCCTCTCGAAGGTCTCGAGGACCCCTCAGGCCGCGGCCCGGCTAGAGTTCCGCCTTGTCCCGCCGCTCGCCTTCGTCCTCGTCTTCGTCCTCGTCCTCGTCGTCCTCGCGCTCCTCGATGATGCGCTCGCCGTGATCCCTCAGGCGCTCGATCTCCCGCTCGAGCTCGTTGAACCTGCGCTCGGCTGCGTCGCGCAGCCTCTCGTGCTCTTCTCTCGCGGCCTCCACCGCGTGCCGCTCGGCGTCGAGCTTCCGCGCGGCGCACTCAGCCTTGTGGCGCAGCTCATGGACCGTCTGCATGGCCACGAACCGCGCCCGGAGCTCTTTGACCACCTCTGCGACGCGCGGGTCTCGCTGGTGCTGGGCAGCGAACTCCAGGATCTCTGCGAGCCTTCCCTTCAACTCCCTCTTGGCTCGTTCGTGCTCCAGCGTCATCCTCATGACGTCGAGCTCGGCCTCCAGGCGAGTGGCGTCGACGTGGCGATTCGACATCCGGGCCTGGATCGCCCTGGCAGCGAGGTCGAGCATCTTCGGCCAGGCTGCGGCGTGTTCGGGGCGCATGTGGCGGACGCGGCGCAGCACGGAGCGCGTGGACCGCAGCCGCTCCCACGTCTCG
>JADHXT010000072.1 GCA_016782825.1 Candidatus Brocadiia bacterium
TCTGCGTCGCAGGCCCGACCCGCCCGGGCGGCGGCGCGCGCCGCGGACGACTCGACGTGATGGGTCCACGGCGAGCTCGCCGGTTTCGGCGTCGGCGCCTCCGCCGACGGTCGCACGTCGTCCGCATCTTCGGCGACCGGGTGGATCGACGCGGAGTACGACACCACCAGGCCGCTCTCCTGCGAGCCCACGATGGTCGGCACGACTCGAACCATCCACTTGATCTCCGTGGGTGGGCAGTCGCCGTCGGGCTCAGTCTTCTGGCCGCGTCGCGCGTCGCCTGATTTCGGGTCGCCGTCATCGGGCCACGGATGCAGCGACGCCTCGTAGGAGACTTTGGTGCCCGACTGCGGGTCCTGCGCGACGAACGGCGTCAGTCGGAGCAGCAGCTTCACTTCCGGCAGGCTTGGCGTCGGGGAGGCGGACGTGGCGGCGCCCACATCGCTGTGCGGAGGTTCCGCGGGTGCTTCGTCCTGCCCGATAGCTTCACCCAGCAGCCCGAGCAGTCGCCCGTCGCGGGCAAGCAGGATTTCGCGTTCCCGCTCGCTCAGGTCGTAGCCCTCAAACGCGCGGTGTGGATCGGCGACCGCCAGTTCCCGAAACTGCTCATCCAGCACCGTGCGAATCAAGAAGTCAGCCGCCGACTCACGTCTCATGGCGTTGATCCTCGGCGATTGGGAAGCCCTATTCAAAGAACTCCATCCGCATCTGTTCCCCACGCAGCAGACTGGCGATTCCCTTGTGCCCGTTCTGCTCGGCCACGTCGCTGGCCGTGAGCCCCGCCGAGTCCTTCTTCCCAATCAAGCTGAGCCGTTGGCAACACACCCCGGTGCCGGCGAGGCTGAAGATCATCCGGCGGACCGCCTCGAGGTCCCCTCGTTCCGCAGCATGGAAGAGAGCCGTGCGGCCCGCTGCATCCCGTTCAAAGAGACCGGACCCACTCATCGCGGTCACCTCCAGGCTTCATCGGGGTGCCTGAGCAGTGGCACATCGCTCTGTCACCAGACCATTGAGGCGGCACGTTGCTTCCCGTTGGTCCCGAGTCTAGCAGGCTGTCGACAGCGCAGGCAGTCTCTGTGGCGTGCGCATCTGCCACGTAGGCAGGGTCACCCTACCCCCCAACCCCCGTGTAGGCTCTTCCGGTTTCACTTCCCGGCTGACCGATGAAGTAGATGGACATGTCCGGCCAGTCCTCGTCGATGGCATCCGGGCTCTTCTTTCTCCTTTTTCTTGTCCTTGTTCTTGTGTTTCTCTTTCTTGTGTTTTTCGGTCACGAAGAACTCAATGTCGGGTTCCCTCGTGATGGCCCAGCCACGCGTCAGAATGCGCTGGTAGCCGCGATCACCTTCCAGTTGCGTCTTGAGAAACGCGATCATGTACTTGTTCACCAGTTGATGCGCGGTCAGTGACGGGATGGCGTCGGAAAAGGGTGCGAGAACCTCTTCGACGAATTCCGGTGGGTAAATGCCCATGTCACGCAACACCTGATACGCTTCGTACATGTCACTGAAGGACCAGTGGATGCTGTTGATCACGTCGACGCGGTAGCAGGGATGAGCTCGAATCGCAGCATGCGCTCGCGCTTGCCCGTCCGACGCTGTCTCGGGCTCCTGCCCGATCAGCATGGTGGGGGCGGTGATCCGTGCGAGCTCATCGAGCCGGAGAAGGTGGCTGGAGCCGTCGAGAGACACGACCGCTTTGAACCTGGGGTCGGGCAGAGCGGGCACGCACGTTTGAGGAGGCGGAGGACCGTACTGCTCAACGAATGCTGGATCGAGGAAGGCGTCGCAGACCATGTCATCTCCGCCGGCGAGGGCCAGGGCGGCATACCCGCCCAGGGACCACCCGGCGGCGGCGACCTGACGTGGGTTCACGACACCATAGAGGAGATCTCCCTGGCTGCCATTTCTGTCGAGCACACGATCCAGCGCGAAAGAGAGATCCAGGGGCCGGTTCACACTTGCCACGGCCACATGATGAAACGGGTCCCAGGGAAGAGCCCCATCGCCGTAGTGCGTCACGATGGCCACCGCAATGCCGTGACTCGCGAGCCGAGTTCCTATCGACACGTGGGACAACGACGTATGCCCCCACCCGGGTGAGAACACGACCAGCGGGAACGGTGCGTCCGAAGAGGGTCGAGGCTCGTGATATGCCCGATCCAGCCCGTAGAGCTCAACGCTGGACGAACCCGCCGGTGGCAGGAAACCGTAGTAAGCGTCCAACGGGTAGGCGGCTTCGGGCGTCTCCCCGTGGATGTCGGCGCAGTCCACCGGATACCACATGTAGACCGGGATGGGCCGGCCGCCGAATCCGCTATCGGTGTCCCGGCTGCCATCCACAAGAAGGAAACAGGTGAAACCGACTTCGTACGGACCGCGCTGCCCCGGGTCGGCAACCCTCTTGGCAGAAGCCGTTGAGACGACGAAAGAGAAAGCTACCAGCACACCCAATGCAAAGGAACGTCGCTTCATCTCTTGCCCCCTTGGTCAATGGAGATCGAGACCGCTCCGCAGGACGGGTTGGTACCGGCGTTCTGGCCCCCTTTGCGACTGAAGCCCCTACATTGCACGGAGAAGAGCCCTGCTCAGGCATGCCTCTCCCGATAGGCCCCTGTGGCCGTAGTGTACTCAGCGACAACGGCAATGTCCAGATAATTCTCGGGACTTTCCTCCCGCCAAGACCTCACTCCTCCCTCGTCCCTCCCGCGGAGCGGGCGCCATCCTCAAGGACGCCGGCTTCTCGGTCAACGGCCTCCTCCGCCTGCGTTGGCTTCCTCCCGCCGGCCGCCCCACCGCGCGAGAAGTGAATAATGTAGACTTGACCCTGTCTCTTGCCTGTCTCTCTGTCTCTTTGACCCTGTCTCTTACTGTCTCTTCTGTCTCTTCTGTCTCTTTCCCCTCATCGCGCTATGGCCATCTGCCACGGGCCAGACGGCGGCCACGTGACGACGAAGGGAACCCGCGCGGCCAGAGCGGTAAGGGGTGGCTCAAGGAAACCCCGCAGCTCGTCGATGATGCTTCCGAACTCGAGGCCGGCTGCGTCGAGCGCATGGCGGCGGAGGAAGGCCTTCCATTGGGTCAGCTTCTGGGCGTCGCGCGCGAAGGCGGCAGTGAGGGCGACGGGCGGCGTCGCGGGGATGGGGGTGTCGCGACGGTCGAAGGTAGCGCGGATCGCCCGGGCGAGGGTGGCGCCGTCGAAGGGAAAGCGGCGAGCCATGGTCCAGATATCGTAGAAGTCCTTCATTCGGCTGTTGAGGATGCCGCGGTCCACCATGGCGTGGAGCTTCTCGGCGACCACGGTCTCGCGCGGGCAGGCGCGGAGTCGCGGGGCGGGGAAGTCGAGCAGCGTGGGGTAGTCCACGGGCTGGGGCGCGGGCACGACGGCGTCGCCGACGCCGATGTCGATGCGCAGGTCGATGCGCGCGCCGCTCAGGGCGGCCATCAGGCGCACCCGCCTGCCCTCGTAGTCGGCGCCCTCGCGGATCGGCTCGGCCTGGAGGGTCGCTGGGTCGAACTCGATCCCGTCAGGCTCCACAGGCTGGGAGCAGACGGCTCGGACGATCTCCACCAGTGCGTCGTCCGACGTGTCGCCGAAGGCGAGGAGGTCGAGGTCGCGGGTGGGACGGTGCATGCGCCCCGTCCAGACGGCGAAGAGCATGGCGCCCTTGAGGATGAACCGGGTGGCGTGGGGCGACTGGCTGAGCCTGTAGAGGAAGCGCTCGATGGCGTAGTGGGACAGGACCAGGCCGAAGTCCTCGCCGCGCTCGCGGCTGAGATTGAGGAGCCGCTGGCGGACGGAGGCCGGCAGGTTGGGGCCGCGTCGCTCAGTCACCCGATGGCTTCCAGGTAGGGCCGCATGACGCGGGCGACACGACAGATCTTCGCGTAGTGCCAGAGCTCGTCGTTGGTGGCCGCCCGTTGGGTCCGGCAGTCGCGGAGCGCCTCGATGGCTACGTCGAGGCCGATCTTGTTGCGGTACTTGAAGCAGTCGGCCACGGTCTTGGCCGCGCAGTAGACCTTGACCGTCACGCCCTCGATGTTGTGCTCCTCGATGCCCTCCTGGAGCGCCTTGCCGGAGAAGCGGACGAATCGGACGGGCGGGGCGTCGACGCGGGGCTTCCACGCCTGCCCGTCGATGGCAAGCCAGGCCTCGAAGGGCGCCTGTGTGGTGAGGCCGTGGAAGCGCAGGGCGGAGAGGAGGCAGACGACGGCGTTGGGGGCGCGCTTGCAGGCTTCTGCGAGGGTGTGGTGCTCCGTGGGGGCCTCGTCGGGCAGGACGTAGAGGCCCCTGCCGACGCGGCGGACGAGGCCGCGCTCGTGGAGCAGGTAGAGGTGCTGGCGAGAGATGCCGCGAGCTTCCAGGTCGCGGGGACGCAGAACGCCCCCCGCTCTGACCAGCTCAAGGACGCGCTCGATGCGTGACGGGCTCATGGCGATCCATTTTACAAACCCTCAGAAGATATGCAAATGTGCTGAGGATTTGTGCGAGGCGGGCCTGCCCTGAGCGGAGCCGAAGGGAGCAACGCGCTTGATTTGGGGCTAGAGCGACCGCAGGAAGGCGACGAGGTCGTCGAGCTGCTGCGTCGAGAGGTGGGAGGTGCGGCCGTGGCGGTCGTGGGGGTTGAAGGTGGTGAGCATGCCGCGGAGGGTGGCCGCGGCGCCGCTGTGGAGGTAGGGCGCCGTGCGGTAGAGCTCGCGGAGCGAGGGAGTGTCGTAGGTGTCGCGTCGATCCTCGGGCGAGCGGGTGCCGACGTCGTAAAGCCTCTGGTCGGTGTAGCTTGGGGCGGGATGGCAGCTCGAGCAGCCCACGCGGCCATCGTCGAAGAGGGCCTTGCCGCGGGTCGCCGACGCGTCGAGGGAGCCGTCGGGCTTGCGGTGGAACGGGCTGGGCCGGTGGCGAGCCCACCGCAGGTAGGCCACCACGGCCTCCTGCTCCTGGTCGGTGTGCTGGCGGAACTGGATGAACTGGAAGCCCTTGGCGACGGCGGTCTCGCCGTCGGGCCGCACGCCGGTGCTCATCGCGGGCGGGGTGGCGAGGGCGCCGACGAGCATCTTGGCGTTCTTGCGGTTGCCCATGCCGTCGTTGAGGAGGTCCCAGTTGAGTCCGTCGGCGCCGCCCTCGGGATGGCAGCTCGCGCAGCTCAGCCAGCCCTGGAAGCACGATCGGCGCGCGTCGTGGAAGAGGAAATGGCCGCGGCGCACGCGGGTCATGGGCTTCTCGGGGCCGACGCGGATCGTGCGGTCGACGCGTCCCGACGCCGTATCGAGGGCCGTGACGGTGTCGGAGAAGTAGTGAGCGACGTAAAGCGTTTTGCCATCGGGAGATAGCGTGATTCCCATCGGGCCGAAGCCGCCGCTGTCCCAGCGGGTAAAAACGTGGGCGCGCGGCAGCGCCCCGAGGTCGCGGGCCAGGTCGCGCGGATCGGCCAGGCTGGCATCGCGGCGGCGGCGCGCCTCGTGGCGGCGCCCCGCTGTGACGCCGTGAAGACGGGGCAGGTCGACGACCGTGATCTGGTGGGTGCCCGTGTGAGAGACGTAGAGCGTCTTACCATCGGGGGCGATGGCGAGGCCGCAGGGGTTGGCCGCGCCGCCGGTGAAGGTGTCGAGCGGCACGGTGGCGTGGTGGTGGGGCGCGCCACGCAGGTCGAGGATCGTCAGGCCGTTGGTCTGGATCCACCCCTGAGTGACCTGGGTCGTCGGGACGTTGAACCTCGGGATCTGGTGAGCCACATAAGCCCATTTCCCGTCGGGAGATACAACGATGTCGCGCAGCGCATTGCCGTCGACTGTGCCGACCTCGGCCATTGCCTTGCCCGTCCCGATGTCCACCACCGAGACGACCGCTGCGACGTCGGGCCTGGTCGCGGGCTCAGGCGAGAGCGCGTTGGCCACGAGAGCGATCTTGCCCCCGGGGGCGAAGGCGACGCCTCGCGGCTCCCGCGAGACAGGGATCTGGGTGAGGGGCCGCAGCTTGGGCACTGAGACGAGCGAGACGCTGCCGCTGACGACGCTCGTGGCCAGCAGAAGCTTGCCGTCGGGCGACAGGGCGAGGCCGTAGGGCTCGTAGGCCACCTGGCAGCGCTGGACGACCCGCCCGGCCTTGGGGTCGAGGGCGGCGACGCTGTGGCTCCCGCGCACGGCGACGTAAACCGTTCCGCCATCGTGCGATACGGCGAGGCCGACCGGCTCCGGCCCGACGGGGATCTCGCGGAGGACGCGGCCTGTGGCCGTGTCGACGACCGAGACGCTCCCCGCGGTGGAGTTGCTGACGTAGAGTCTTGACCCATCAGGGCTTACAGCCAGGCGCATCGGTGACTTGTACTCATAGGCTTGCACCGGATCGACGGGAAGTGGGCGATCAGGCTTCCGCGGCGACGCGAAGATGCGAGGGGGCGTGGGCCCTTCCGGCGCGCTGCGGCGCGGGCGTGGGGCGGGATCAGGGAAGAAGTCGCCGGGGTCGCCGGCGGGCACGTCGGGGGTGAGGGCGATGGCCCCGGCTGGCTCGACCGTGGGGGGCTCGGGCGCCGTAGGGGCTTCGTCGTCGTCGCGGAAGGGGAATGCACGGTAGTAGGCGCCCAGCTCGACCCAGAGGACGACGGTGCGGAGCTCGTCGGGGGTGAGCTGAGGGGCGTGGGTCGGCGGCATCGGCGAGCCGCGCCACGTATCGCGCGGGGGACGCGAATGGGCCTGGTCGAGGCCGCGGCCGTCGCTGAGGGCGCGGCCATAGAGCTTCCAGATGAGGAAGCTGTCGCGGGCGTAGTGAGGACGGACGTAGCGAAGGATTGGGCCTTTGGTGCGGTTGGTGTGCTCGTTGCCGCGGTAGGCGGTGCCGTGCAGGCCGCGGGGGCCGCCGGGCTCGTGGCAGGATTCGCACTTGGCCTTGACGATGGGCGCCACGCTCTCGAGGTAGGCCACCGGCTCGCCCCGCTCGGCGACCCGCTCGGGCGGGCGCTGGAGGGCGAGGGGCATCTGGTTCATCGGAGCGTGGTCACGATGCTCGTGGCACCCCATGCACAGGCGCTTCTCGCCAGGCATGACGTTGACCCAGCTCTTGTGGAAGGTGAGGTCCATCCCCTGCTCGTCGAGGGCCTGGAAGACGAGGGGCACGCCGGCCGGGACCTCGACGGCGAACGAGCCATCGGGGTAGACGGGCGCCTCACCCAGGACGACCTCGGCGTTGAGGGGCATGATGAAGCTCCCTCCGTTCTTGCTCCGAGGCGATGGATTCTCGGCGCGACAGCCGAAGCCGCGCAGCACGCGGATCGCCCGCACCCGGCCCTCCAGGTGGCCCATGGGCTGATAGAGGCTGCCGTTATCGTGTCTCAACTCACTGCGGAAAACATTGATCCCGGCGATGATCCCCGTCGTCTTCATGGGGTCGACGGAGCTGGGCAGCACGGGCGGCGGCTCGCGGGGGACGATGGCCTCGGGGAAGAGCTCGATCATCGCCGGGTCGTCGTAGATGGGCTGCTCCCGCGCGCCGTCAGCGCTCAGGACGACGATGCCCCCCTCGAGGGGCGAGCGGAGGTCGCCGCGCGCGCGGACCGCCACGATGCGGCCGTCAGGCAGGGTCGACGGGGTGCGATATCGCCAGCCATCGTCCTTCCCCGGGACAAGCGGACGGGGTCCCGAGGCCATGCCGAGCGCAGGGTCGGCCACGACGAGGCGGCCGAACCGCCCGGGGTTGCTCCCGGGCTTGGCGTAGCTGCCGACCCGCGCCACGCCGAGGAGACGTCCACCGGAGAGCTCGCAGAAGTCGCTGATGGGGGCCTGGGCGAAGTGGCGGTGGCCGAAGCAACTGAAGAGCTCGGTGCCGTCGGGGCGGACGGTGAAGATGGGGAAGCGATGGGTGCGAAAGTTGCGGTGCTCCCAGCGGGTGTAGTAGATGCGGCCGTCGCTGAAGAGCCGCGGCCGGAGGTCGTGGCTGAGATTGAAGGAGATCTGGCGGACGTCGGAGCCGTCGGGCCGCATGGTGTGCAGGAGGGTGGCGAGCTCGCGGTGGTACTCGTCGAGGATCTCCGTGCGGTTGCTCAGGAAGGCGATGCGGCCGTCGGGGAGGTAGAAGGGGTCGACGTCGTCGTAGGGGCCGAGGGTGAGGCGGCGCAGGTTGGAGCCGTCGGCGTTGCACTCGTAGATGTGCCACCGGTCGCGGCTGCCGCGCGGGCACATGCTGAAGACGATGCGCGCGCCGTCGAACCGCACGGCCGGCCGCCGGACCGAGGCGTGGCTGTAGTTGGTGATGGGGCGCAGGCCGCTGCCGTCGCCCCGCACGGTGTACAGATTCGTGTCGCGCTCCGCAAGGCGGAGCTCCCAGGGGAAGCGGAACTCCAGGCGTGGGGTCTTGACGAAAACGAAGCGCACGGCCGACAGGCCGGCCGGCGTCGTAGCCCCCAGTACTCCCGCAGGAGCGCCCGCCAAGACGGCGAGCAAGACCCACGCGCGTCGCAGCGACGCGGTTCTACTCGAGCACATCGACCTCTCCGGCGCCCTGGACAACTGCACCGGTTGTCCTCCCATGCTGTTTGATCCTAGTCCCCGCTTGGCAGATTGCAAGCAAAAAGCATGCCAGAATCGGGGGAGCGCGAGCAGGGGGCTCCATGGGGCCGTTCGGCAGCGCATGGGGGCGGAGGAGGAGGCCGTGGATCGAGGCTCAAGGGCAGTGATCCGGGGAGAATCGCGCCGGGATGCTGCGAAACACGGCATCAGGAGGGCGGGGGGACGTCCTCGGGCGGGGCGTCCCGCCCGCTGGCCTGGGCGGCGCGGCGGCGCGCGACCTCGTTGAGGTTCTCGGGCAGCATGGCGAGCTGGCGCTGGCGGCGGGCCTCGCTGAGCGCCTGCTGGTGGTCGCGCTCGCGCAGGTAGGCAAAAAGGAGGATGACTACCGTGAGGGTCACGACGGTGCCGAGCGCGATCTCGAGCGTGTACGACCGCTTGTACTCCCGCAGCACCAGCCGCGTGCCCACCACGACCGGACTGCTGAGCACTTGGCGGCCCTGGCTCACGTAGCTCCACTTCTTGAGGAAGTAGCCGTAGACGATCACCGGGTCCTTCAGGTGGATGCCGTCGGGAATGTCCACGCAGTAGAACGTATTCATCTTCCTGTCGGCATCGACGACCTGGCCGTAGTACACGTCCTTGGCGCCCAGGATGTTCTCGGGCAGGGCCATGCGGACGACGCGGCGGAGCTCGCCGGTGATGGCCACCGGCTTGCCCCGGTACTTGTCCGGGTTGTTCGAGAAATCGAGGTAGGTCAGCGTCGTGAGGGCCTCGGCCTCGACCGTCGCGAAGTCGGCCTTGCGGGCGCGGTTGAGCAGGTAGTAGAAGGCGCGGGCCTCGGGGCGGGTGCCGTCGTAGATGGGCTGCGGCAGTCCGGGCTCGGCCAGGTAGGTGAGCGGCTCGAAGCGCGGCGCGATGCACACCGCGGTGTGGAGATCGGGGTCCTCGAGGAACTTCTCGCTCTCCGGCTCGATAATCATCGGCTTGAGGTAGCGCGCGTAGACGACCACGCTGTCGTGGCGGAGAGCGCCGGCGAGCTTCTCGACGGCGAAGACGTCGTAGAGATGCCCGTGGCTGTCCATCGGCGCGCCCTCGGCGCGGATGCGGTAGACCCACATGTCGGTCAGCTTGAGCGGCGTCTCGGGGAGCTTGGTGCGCCAGATGCGGAGGATGCGGCCGCGGATCTCGAGCGGCTTCGCCCGCATCGAGTCGGGCTGCTCCCACAGCGTCTTCCACTCGGCCGGTTTGCCCTCGGCCTTCAGCGCGTCGGGCTTGTCCTGAGAGACGGCGTAGAGCAGACGCAGGAACGGGCGATACTCGAGGGTCGTGTCCTGATCGCTGATGAGCTTGTAGACCTCATCCTGGGTCAGGAACTCGAATCCGCCCTGGAGATCCTCCTCGCGCACCGTGAGGGGGCTGCCCTTCTTGCCCACCGAGCCGAGGTCGACCGGCGGCGGCTCCTTGGTGATCTCCTTGCTCACGGCCTCGGGCGGCTCGCCCTGGACCGTCTCCCGCTCGCCCATCCGCTGCGCGAGCTTCACCATCCCCCCGATCAGCACCACGAGGGCGGCCACCATGAGAATAAGCTTGGTGCGCTCGGACCGGACCTTGCGGGTCTGGCCATCCTGGAGGAACTTGGCGTCCATGGCGCTCTCCTGCGGGTGCGAAAGCCGGCGCATTGTACCACCGCCCCCCCGGGCGTTCAACCGGTCACCCGTGGAGTCGCCCAACGCCGCAAATGGTTCATCCCCAGACGCTCGCGAATGCGCCATGATGGCCGCGGTACACGTTGCCGATCGCCCCCGGAAGGCCGACGACCCCACCCTGGGGCCGTGCCATGCCGATCGCCCCCGGAAGGCCAATGACCCCACCCTGGGGCCGTGCCACGGCTGGCTTGCCCAGCCGTGCGGGGGCGCGCCGGCCACATGGGCACGGCGGGACAAGCCCGCCGTGGCACAGCCTCGGTTTCCCACCGACGGCTCTGGCAGATCACAGGGAGCCGGACCCTGGGACGAGCCTTGATCCCCGGTCTCCTTGCGTTCCTCACCGTCGGCGCGCCCCCCGCCAGCCGCCCGAATCGGGCAATGTCGGACGCCGAACGACGGATAGGCGTCTCGCGCTCCATCCCCATTCGACATTCGGCGTTCGGCGTTCGACATTCGACATGCCTCCTCCTCCGCGCCCGCCGCGTCCCGGTACTCCTCAGGGTACTTCACCGGCCCGCCGCCCACCCGCCGCCACACGGCCAAGTGACGCCGCCAGTGGCACGGGCGGCACAGCGGCACCACGGTGAACGGATCGCCGTAGTCGGGATGATGCAGCTCGACCGGCCCCCCGCCGCAATCGGTGCAGCAATCGGCCACGGCCAGCAGCCCCAGCTTCCGCAGGCTCCACGACGTCCACCGGACCAACGTGCGCTCGGGGTACCGCCGTCGATAGAGCCTGTCGTGCCGGCGCTTCCGCTCGCGGTACAGGTGACGCGACGCCTTCACACGCTCACGCCTCCCCACCGGGTCCGCCGCACGACGCCTGCGCATCCGCGCGCGGCACTGCGGCCCGTGCGTCGCGTAGTACCGCCGCATGGCCGCGCGGCAGCACGCCTTGCAGTCGGCTCGGCGTCGCCCGCTGCTGTATCGAACATGGAACTCCATCAAGTGCTTCTCTTCTCTACACTTAGAGCACACCTTCGTCAGTGGATGCTCCGGATCGGGAATCCAGTACATGCGATGTCCCTCATTGAGCGCCTCGCCTCGCAGGCGGCGCCTGTTCGTCTGTTGAGCGTTGATGCGGATGTCGCGGGTGGCTTCAGGTTCCGGGTTCCAGGTTCCGGGTTCCAGGTTCCGGGTTCCAGGTTCCGGGTTCCGGCAGAGAGGACCTGCCCGCGAAACACGCTAAGCACGCGAAACCGGAATCCGCCCCCCAGCATCCAGCATCCAGCATCCAGTATCCAGCACCCGCCCCCTCTTCCTTTCCCACTTCCCACTTCTGCCCTTTGCCTTCTGACCTTTGCCTTTTGACTTCCCCTTCTCCTCCGCCCCTTAAACGACAACGCCCCGCCAAAAGTCCGGGTCCGATTCTCAAAGGAGCGTCCCGCCCACGGGGACTCAAGCACTTAGGGCGAAAAAGCCTGCCCCGGGTTCGTCACCGTGGCGACAAGCCGCTGGCTTGTCAGGCCCGCCGTCCACAAGCCAGCGGCTTGTGCCTACGTCCTCCCCGAAACCCGGAACCTGGGACCCGCAACCTCTTCCCCTCCACCCCTTAAACGACAATGCCCCCTCCAAATCTAAGGGCCTTTCTCCGGAAAACCGCCCCGGCCACGGGGACTCAAGCACTTAGGGCGAAAAAACCTGCCCCGGGTTCGTCACCGTGGCGACAAGCCGCTGGCTTGTCAGGCCCGCCGTCCACAAGCCAGCGGCTTGTGCCTACGTCCTCCCCGAAACCCGGAACCTGGGACCCGCAACCTCTTCCCCTCCACCCC
>JADHXT010000073.1 GCA_016782825.1 Candidatus Brocadiia bacterium
GCTTGCGGTCGCGGTCCGACGTGGTCGGGGCTTGCCAGAGCTTGGGGAAGTCGGTGGAAAGTGCCAGGATGCGAGCGCGCGCCTCGGGGTCCACGCCAACGCGGTCGGCCTGACGCTGGCGGTCGAAGTCGTCTTGGGCCTGCTGAAGCGCGCGGAGCGCGCCGTTCCAGTCTGCTTCGAGTGCGTCGGCGACGAGACGGTTTCTGGGGTCCACCCTCAGGTAGCGCTGCTGGGCGAGGTCTGCCTCGTATCGAGCCCGTTCGACTTGCCTGGCCCGGAGCCGGTCCGCCTCTTCGAGCTGTGTGAGGAGTTCGGCTCATCGCGGAAGAACGCAGCGCCGAGCTCGGGGCAGGCGGCTACTGCTCGCGCACCTGGCCGGGGCGGTAGACGTAGCGGCAGGTGGGGTCGAGGAGGGGGGGACGGTCGGGGCGCATGTCGGCGCGGGGGTTGGACTGGCATTCGGAGCGGATCTTGGCGAAGAGGGCGTGCAGCTTCACGTAGTCGGGGTCGTTCTTGTCGGCGAAGACGGCTTTCTTGCAGGACTGGTCGCCGCCGGCGGCCTTCGCGAGGGGGGCGAGGAGGGGGCGGCTGCGCTCGAGGTCGGGCAGGCGGATGCGGCAGAGGATGGGGTCGGGCGCGCCGGCGTGGCAGGACTGGCAGCGCCGCTTGTGGATGTCGGCGAGCGCCCCCTTGTGATGGTCGAGGATGGCGCGACCGCTGAGGGCGCGGGGCCTGCTGTACGTGTACGTGCCGTAGTAGGGGGCGTTGCAGTCGATCCAGGTCGCGAGGCGGCGGAGGTCGAGCGGCGAGAGCTTCACCCGATCCTTGTGGGTGGTGCGGAGGACCTGGATGGCCTTGCTGGCGTGGGAGCCGTAGTACTTGGGGGGCCGGGTGAGCAGGCTTCGGACGCTGTAGTCGCTGACGTACTTGACGAGCTTCTTGTTGGTGAGGGTCTCGTAGGCGACGTTGAAGAGGTTGGTGAAGTCGGGGGAGAGATCGATGCCGCCCTTGGGCTTCGGCCCGGTGTGACACTTGGCGCAGTGGCGGTCGAGGACATCCTGCACGTCGTGGTAGAAGTCGGGGGCGTGGACCCCGCCGCCGTAGGGGGGCGGGGTGATGTCGGACGGCGAGCGCCGAACAGCGGTGGCGTCGACGATGGTGGGCGCCGTGTACTTGGGCTCGTGGCAGCCGATGCAGCCGAAGCGCTGGCCGGGCGACACGCTGGTGAAGCTGCGCATCCGCTGGACTTCCAGGAAGTCCTTGTCGAGCGCGACGAAGTAGATGGCCTTGTCGGCGGGCACGCGGAAGTAGGCCGAGCCGTCGGCCTCGACGGGCACCGTGCCCCACACGCGCTTGAGCGCCAGATGCCCGCCATTGGAGATGCCGGGGTACTGGATGCCGAAGCCCGCGTGGGGCGCCGACACGGGCTTCGGGATGTCCTCGGCGACGCGAAGATACTTCACCTCGCCCCGCTCGATGCCCGTGAGGCCCTGGTAGACGTCGGTGACGAAGAACTCGCCGGTCGCCTGCTTCTCGTCGCGCTCGCGGGCCGGGATGACGGGCGGCGCGGGCCGCGGGCGAACGGGGATGGGCTCGAAGCACGAGAGCTCGGGGTCGCGGTAGACCAGGTCGCGATTGTTCCAGCGGTCGAGCAGGTAGATGCCGTAGCCGGTCGGGTCGCGGTCGGCGGGGCCGTAGCAGTAGGAGACGAGGTAGTAGTCCTCGCTGAGCGGCCAGGCATAGGTGTAGTAGCCGACGTCGGTGCGGAGCCAACTGAAGTGTGTGGCGGGCGGCAGCTCGGGCGTGAGGTTCTCATAGACCGCGGGGCTGGCGTAGGTGAACATGGGGTCGACGAGGCCGACGGGGCCGCAGGCCAGGGGCATGTGGGGGGCGAGGATGCAGGCGAACTTGCGGCTGCCGGGCACGCGGAAGGCTTCCCAGAAGGTGAGCGGGCCGAAGTGGTTGCCGGCCACGTGGGCGATGCGCGTGCCGTCGGGGTTGCCCACCCACAGGCTCTGCTGATTGCCGAGGTGCTTGTCGACGTACTCCCAGCGGGTGAAGACGATCTGGCCGTTGGGCTGGACGGCGGGCCTGAAGTCGTGGACGGTGTTGCGCGAGATGCAGCGGATGTTCTTCCCGTCGCGGTCCATGGTGTGCATCACCGACACGGTGAAGGCGTTGTGGCACAGGGTCACTCGCTCGCAGCGGGTGGAGACGAAGAGAATCGTCTTGCCGTCGGGCAGATAGCAGGGGTCCACGTCGTCGTAGACGCTGTCGGTGAGCTGCCGCAGGCCCGAGCCGCCTGCCCTGAGCCCCGTCGAAGGGTCGATGCCGACCTCGTAGATGCGGCAGGGGCTGGGGCGGTCGGGCTTGTAGGAGAAGAGGACGCGCCGTGCGTCGACGTCGAGGTCGGGGTCGCGGTAGATGGCGTCGGTCTTCAGCTCCCCCGTGAGGTTGGCGATCTTGCCATCGGGCCGGACGGGCGAGAGGGTGACGATGCCGCTGCCGGCCTTGTAGCGGTCGCTGCCGTCGTAGTAGGTGGTGTAGATGTGCGAGGTGTTGTAGGTGAGCCGCTTGGCGAGGAGCAGCTTGCCGAAGTCGAGGAGCGGGTTGCTGAGGGCGACGCGGTTCTTGAGCTGGTAGGCCGAGAGGTAGGCGAGGTAGAAGCGGTGCCACTTGGCCTTCGAGTCGGGCTCCTCGATCAGGCTGTCCACTGTGGCGAGCAGCTTCGTGGCGCGGCTGCGCTCGGCGGCCAGGACATCGGTCGGCTGGCCGTGGTGGCCGTTGAGCTGGCGGAAGCGGTCGACGAGCCGCACGGTGTGGGCGAGCATCTTGCGCAGGTGCGTCGGCGACAGCGCGAGCATGTCCGCCTCGGTGCGCTTCTCGGAGACCTTCACCGAGAGGCGGGCGACCCAGGGCGTCGACTCGAGGCCGATGCCGTCGCGCTTCTCGAGCAGCTCGTTGTTCGCCTCGGGGCCGGCAGCGGCGGGGGCGGCCGTGTTCACGATCTCTGCCTGCACGTCGTACTTGCCCATGAGGGTGTATTCGAGGATGCGATGGGCTCGGGGCGTGGGCGGCGGGATGCGCTTGAAGGGCTGGTGGTAGTCGTAGACGTCGGGCGGCTCGTAGGGGTAGCCGCAGAGGAACTTGGTGGGGTCGTCGAGGTCGGCGGTGGCCGCGACCGCTGCCGCGGGCCGTCGGACGGTGCGCTGGAGCCGCCAGTCCTTCGGGAAGGGCACGGGCGACTCCATCCTGAGGGCGCAGATGTGGGGCATGCACGGGCCGGGGCACAGCAGCTTGACGGTGTGCTTCCCCTTCGTGACGTGCACGGTGCACTGCGTCTCCCACTTGGCGTGGTTGGTGTTCCAGTCGCCGGTGACGCCGGCGAAGCCGCGGTGGATCTTCTTGCCGTCGAGGTAGATGTCGACGGGCCGCGAGCCGTGAGCGGTGTAGAGACCCACGAAAGTGTAGTCGGCCGTGACGGGGAAGTCGAGGTCGTACTCGCTCTGGTTCGGCAGCTTGCCGGCGTTCCAGATGCAGGGGTACTTCCCCGCGTAGTTCTGCCCGGGGAGGCTGACGCGGACGTTCCCCCGGTTGAACCAGTCGGCTCGGATGGTGAAGCTGGCGGCCGGCTGGCCGCCGGCGAGCGCCGCGCTGCCCAGCGCGACAACGCCAGCCAGCCAAAGGAGACGATCGGTCCGGGCGGGACGTGCCATCAGCAGATCCTCAGGAGGTGTTTCCAGTGGAGGCGAGGCTCCCGTCGCGAGCGGTCACCACTTGTACTGGCCCGTCTCTGGCTTCGCCGGCTCGAGGGTGACGACCTCGGCGCGGTAGTCCAGGAACGCCACGGGCACGCGGAAGATGGGGCGGTCCGAGTGCCACCACTGCTCGCGGTCCACCCGGGAGTAGGCCCACGGCCAGAAGTTGTGCGCGGACCAGCAGAAGGTGGCGATCTTCTTCGACGGGTTGGCGATCGACTCCAGAGTCTTGCCGTGGTACCAGCCGATGTTGAGCCCCTCGTCGGGGCCGACGCCGCAGGTGCCGCCGGCGTTGTTGTAGAGGTAGCCGCAGCGCCGCCGGACCCTCACGTAGGTGTCCCCACCCTCGTGGCCGCCGTTCCACGGCGTGCAGTCCTCGGTGTCGTCGGACGGACACTCCCACGCTGCCTCGTCGCCGAGGAGGTAGTCCTGCACGAGAAAGTGGATGCTGCCCCACCACCCGCCGTGGCGCTGCGACGGATCGGTCGGGATGGGCACGCAGGAGTCGCGGAGGTACCCGGGCGGGCACTGGTCGCGAAACTCCTCGAGGTACAGTTGAACGGGCCCGCAGAGCGTCCGCACGTTGTTGACGCACATGGTGTTCTTCGCCTGGCGGCGGACGGCGCGGAGTGTGGGCAGGAGGATCGCCGCCAGGATCGCGATCACGGCGATGACGATCAGCAGCTCGATGAGCGTGAATGCCGCGCGGGGGACCCGCGCCGCGGCGAAGGGCTGGATGGATGTGCGCACGGCGTCCCTATCTGTCTAATGCCTGGTTGTGGCCCTCAGGGTCCCCGCCCCATGGGGGAAGCAGCTCTCGAAGAAACTGTGAACGTCGGTTGAGAAGCGTGGCGGGTGGCGGGCGAATCTCGCGGCACCAGGGATAGAGATACCCCGCCACGCAGCGGGTGTCAAGTTTTCCTACGACGTGTGTCGCCGGGCTCGTGTTGTCGTGCGCTGCTTGAGCCGTCGTTGGGACTCGCGCAGGCGGTAGCTTTCGCCGTTCGCCTCGAGGATATGGATGCGGTGGGTGAGGCGGTCGAGCAGGGCTCCAGTGAGCCGCTCGTTCCCCAGTACCTCGGTCCAGGCCTCGAAGGGCAGGTTGGTGGTGACCAGCAGGCTGGTGCGCTCGTAGGCCCTGCTGATGACCTCGAAGAGCAACTCGGCTCCCGCCTTCGTGAAGGGGACGTAGCCGAGTTCATCGAGGACGAGCAGGTGGTGGCGTTCGAGCTGCTGGTGGGAGAGGACGGGCTGCACTGCTGCCGCCGGTTGCTCTGGGCACTGGCAACGGTTCTTGACCGCCGGCTGACGTTTGACCCACTGCCAGGCCGAGGGTACGATGCCTGAGTGCATCTGAGGGCCGCACGAGTTCCTCTGTGTGTCTACTTGCAGAACCCGCTCATGGCCTCGCTGGGGGCACTCGCCGACCAGGCTGGAGCACGACCGGCACGTTCGCTCCTCGCTGCCGCCGCATCCGCCGAGAGGAGAGCCATGTGAGTCATTCTGCCTGGTGCTTACCAGTCGGTTCTGTCGTGGTCGTGTGGCTGACAATCGTGGCTGGTTGCCGAGAGCCGATGGCTGATCGGCAGAGGCCGGCCGCGCCGCCCGCGCCCACGAGAGCCGCTGCGATGAAGGCCGAGGTCAGGACGCATAGGGGCTCGCCGACGATCTTCGTCAATGGGAGGGCCGTCAGCCCGCTCATGTTCTTCGGCTGGGCCGGTGGCAGCGGGCCGACCGTGACGCAGATCGACACGGAGTGGCGCGAGCATTCCCTGACCTTCGTCGCGCCCGAGGACAACGAGGGCAAGGCGGGCATTCACTTCCGGGTCGGCGGCGGGCGGCCCGGCACGGTGTGGGTCGACAACGTCAGGTTCTATCCCGGCCCCAAGGTGGACAAGCCGAAGGAGAACTGGGCGAGGCACGGCGACTGGGAGGGCACCAAGGAGCAGATCAGCAAGGACTGGACGCTGTTCCAGGCGGAATACGCGAAGGCCGACGCCGATTGGGCCCTCGACCCGACGACGAAGGTCGCCGGCTCGCAGAGCCTGCGCATCGACATCCGGCATCCCGGCAGCGAACGCATGCACCTGCACTTCCACCAGAGCGGCTACACGGTCAGGAAGGGCCAGCGCTACACGTACTCGTTGTGGATGAAGGCCGACAAGCCGCGCACGATCGACTTCATGGCGCTGCACATCGGGCCGCCGTGGACCATCTACGGGGCGACGAGCTCGGTGTACGAGCAGCAGGTGCAGCTTGCCCGCGACGCGGGCGTGCGTCTCTATTCGTTCGGCATTCACATGCCGTGGCCCAAGCCGGGCGAGAAGCCCGACTTCGGCCCGACCGACCGCGCCATCGAGCTCACCCTCGCCAACGACCCCGACGGGCTGCTCCTGCCACGGTTCGGCATGCACCCGCCCGGATGGTGGCTCGAGGAGCACCCCGACGACAGGATGCTCTTCGACGACGGGAAGACCGAGGGGTGGAGCATGGCGTCCGAGGCGTGGCGCGAGGAGATGCAGACGCACCTGCGCGCGCTCGTGCGGCACTGCGAGGAAAAGTACGGCGACCACATGCTCGGCTACCATCCCTGCGGGCAGCATACGGGCGAATGGTTCTACTATCGTTCGTGGGAGCCGCGCCTGAGCGATTTCTCGCCCGCGATGAGCCGGGGCTTCGGCAAGTGGGCCATGGCCAATTACAAGACCGTCGAGGCTCTGCGGCGCGCGTGGCGGGACGAGGCGATCACCTTCGAGCAGATCGCCGTGCCCAGCAAGGAAGAGCAGCTTCGCACAAACATCGGGTTCTTCCGCGACCCACCGGCTGAGCGCAAGGTGATCGACTATTTCGAGTACAAGCAGATCGCCATGGAGGCCCCGCTGGAGATGATGGCGCGGGCGATCAAGGAGGAGACCAAGCGCACGAAGCTCGTGTGTCTCTCTACGGCTACACGTTCGACATGCACGGCATCCCTAGAGGCCCCCAGACCAGCGGCCACCTGGCCATGGCGAAGCTCGTGGACTGCCCTGACGTGGACATCCTGTGCTCGCCGATCTCGTACCGCGACCGGCAGCTTGGCGGCGCAGGGTGCTTCATGTCCGCGGTGGACACCGTGCGAGGCGGAGGCAAGCTGTGGCTCAACGAGGATGACACGCGCACCTACCTGACTCAGGAGAACTCGGGCTTCGGGCGCGTGGCCACGCCGCAGGGGACGGCGTGGGTCCACCAGCGCAACTTCGCGCAGTTGTGGCCCCGTCGGCTCGCCTGCTGGTACATGGACCTCGGCAACGCCGGCTGGCTCAACGGGAAAGACATCTGGGACAACATCGAGCCCATGCGTCGTTTCTACCAGCAGCATGTCGGTGAGCCCGCCAAGTGGGCTCCCGAGGTGGCCCTGATCGTCGACGAGGTAAGCCCCTGCTATACGAAGTGCACGCGTGACCTTCATTCGCCGCTCGTCTACCAGATGCGCAGCCAGTTCTTCCGCCTGGGCGCCCCGTTCCGCATCCATCTGCTGAGCGACCTGGTCGAGGGCAGGGTCCCCCCTGCCAAGGTGTGCTTCTTCGCCAACTGCTTCCGCCTCGACGCCAAGCAACGGGCCGCCGTGAGGAAGGCCACGCGGGGGAGGACGGCCGTGTGGTTCTACGGCGGCGGCTTCCTGAGCGACGATGCCTCGGAGGCCAACATGTCGGACGTCATCGGGATGGCGCTCGCGCGGGCCAACCCACTCCCCGGCAAGGTGACGCCACAGCAAGCAGAAGGAAGGCTCGCGGATGGGCTGGCGGAGCCGTTTGGCACCGACGTGAGACTCGAGCCGCGTTGGGTTGTCTCCGAGCCGGGAGTCGAGGTCTTGGGCCGATATGCTGACGCTGGCATCGCGGCGGCAGCGAAGCGAACACCCGATGGCCTGCGGGTGTACATTGGCGCCCTTCATTGTCCGGCGAAGCTCCTCCGCAATGTCCTCAAAGACGCGGGAGTGCACGTGTACAGCGACTCCGACGACGTGGTGCTGACGGATGGCCGGTTCCTGTGCATCACAGCAACAACGGCGGGGCCGAAGCGGATCGAGTTCCCTCACAAATGTGACGTGCTCGGCGCGCTGGACGGCAAACGGCTCGGCCAAGGAGTGGAGCATCTGGATGTCGAGATGCAACTGGGCGAAGCCAGGATGTACCTGTTGAAGTAGAACGCCCTCTGGCGGTCTTCATCCCCCTCGTCTTCCACGAGCACGCAGATCAGGTCCGTCAGCCTGTCCCTCAAGCCCGGGACGCTGTCGTGCTTTCTGGAGAGACAACGCCCCTCCCCCCATCGGTGAGGGGCGCGGCCGCAGACCGACTCCCCAGAGGTGGACCCTATGCCAACACGACAATGGCCAGCTTCAGAGCAGGCCGTGCTCTCGTGCCCAGGGCTCATCTCTCTCGCTATCGCGCGTCAGTGCGCCATCTGGGTACGGAAGCGGCGAGATGACAGGCGGCTGGGCAGTCGCGGCATGGCCATCCAAGCAGCAGAGCGTGGACACGAGCGCCGTTCACGCGTCGGCGCCTGCCACTCGATCCCCCCATCTGGCCCGCTTGACCGGGGAGATACTGGCGCGCTAAGGTAAGCGGGCCGAGAAGCCAGTACGCTGCCGGCTTCACCAGTCTGGGTCCAGACCCGCAGGCGCGTCCCGTCTGGCACCTTGACGTGCGAGTACGCCTGGACACTTCAACGCGATGGGAAAGGAGAAGCGATGTCGAAGTACCAGCTCACCCGCCGTGGCCTCCTGAAAGCGGGCGTCGTGGCACTGCCGCTCGCCGCGGCAGGAGAGGGCCTGTCGCAGGAATCCCCCAAGCGAAATGGCAGCGTGGCCATCGGGATGGCCACGACGGGATTCCGGGATTACACGAACAGCCGGCTCGCCGGGGAACTGGCGAAGCGGAAGATCCGGACGGTCCAGCTCTTCCTCACACAGTCCGACAGCAACTACTGGAAGTACAACGGCCGGAACGACCTCACAGCCCTCACTGCCGACCGGTGCAAGGAGATTGCCGGCACGTACCGTTCGGCGGGCATCGCCATTCACAGTATCGGAGTCTACACCAATCTGATCCACCCGGACGAGGCCGAACGGAAGGCCAACCTGGCCTACTTCGAGGCCATGATGAAGGTCGGTGGCCATATGGGCGTCCGCACCTTCATCACTGAGGCAGGGCACTACCACGCCGAAGGACCAGCCCCAAGAGAGGCCCGCTACTTCAAGGAAGATGTCTGGAAGACGATGGTCGGCACTGCGAAGCAGTTGGCGAAGATCGCCGACGGCTGCAACGCCACCGTCCTGGTCGAGCCGTACTTCCAGAGCTTCTTCGCCAGTGCCAAACGTACGCGCGTGTTCCTGGAAGAGGTCGGCTCGCCGCGAATCCGGGCCCTCCTGGACCCGGCCAATCTCCTGGAGCTCAACGATCTGGAGGAGATGTTCGCCCAGCTTGCGTCCTGGATCGACTGTCTTCACGCCAAGGACCGTAAGCTGCACACCCGACGCGGCGTGCCGGCTGGCAAGGGGGATCTCGACTATCCCAAGTTCGTAGCTCTGGCGGCGAAGCACACGCCACAGGCACCGCTGATCCTGGAGTATGTCGGCCCGAAGGACTACGATCAAGCCATTGCCCACCTCCGCAAGACGCTCCGCGAAGCCGACTTGAAGGAGCGGTAGTACCACGCAGACCGGCGAGCAATGAACGGGGCACCAGGCACCCCGCACGCAGCAGAGCCTCGGCAAGCTCAGCCATTGTCTGAACTGAGCTTGCCTTCAGGCAGGTCGGAGGCGAAGAAGATGAGAAGATGCAGGTTGTGCGGAAGAATGGAGGACGGAGCCGAGTTCCTCGGCCCCCATTGCGGTCGGTGCGACAAGATTGCTGGGGAGGTGCCGGCTGGGCTGGAAGTCGAGTTCTGGGTCAAGGAAAGCGTGGTGTGAGGTGGTCGAGCACCACGAGGCTGATCCGGGTGGCCCTTGCCACGAACTGAACTGACGTGATAGCCTGTCCCGCGCGCCACACGTCAAGTTGTCCCGATTGGGCCAATGCTCCCGGAGTGGCAATCCGGGCCGGATGAACTGAAGGGCTTCAGAATGCATAGGACTGAGCGCCGATACGAGACCGGTACGCAAACCTCCCTGTTGGCCGGTGTCTTGCTCATGGCGGTCACGGTTCAGCTATGCCAGGCCGTGGACTCCTTTCCGCCGCTGGTCAAGGCTGCGATCGAGAGGGTCCGCGACACGCGGGCTGGGATGTATGATTCCGTCGAATCGAGCACCCTGGGTCGCATCGCGAGCCCTACGGAGTTTGCCGCCACGCAGAGGAACCTGCGCAGACACTACACTGCCGCAGACACTACACTGCGCCGGCGCCGCGACTCGAGTTGTCGAATGCCCGCGGGCAGCAGCTTGGCGCCCTTTACGGCCGGGTGTCCTTCTTCGGCCGTCCGCGTGCCGGCAAGCCATTTGCGCTCGGCATCACAGGGGCGCACGTGATCGATGTACAAGGAAGGCCCGAGCTCGTGGTGACACGCGTGGACCCGCAGACGCCGGCTGCGTCGGCGCTCAAAGAGGGCGACGTCATCGTCGGCGCCAACCAGCGTCTGTTCCCCGGGTGGGAGGATCCCAGGGTCCCGGTCGGCTACGCCATCGCCGCCGCGCAGACCAAGGCCTTCAAGGGCACGCTCACGCTGCACATCGGTCGCGACGGCAAGTTCGCGTCGGTGCAGATCAAGCTCCCCATTGATGCCGGCTACAGCGCGACCTGGCCGTTCCACTGTGAGAAGTCCAAGGCCATCGCCGCCGCGGCGGTGGACTACATCCTCAAGCACGGTGACGACACCTTCTGGCGCGACCTTTTCCTGATGGGCGTCGGCGACGAGAAGGCGATGGCTTCTGTCCGGGACAACCTGCGCAAGGCCCAGCAAAGCGGCCCCATCGGCAGCAACTGGTTTGGCGGCTACAAGCTGCTGGCCCTGACCGAGTACTATCTGCTGACCCACGACCCGGAAGTGTTGCCCGCCATCCGGTGCCACGTCAAAGGCCTCGAGGCGAACCAAATGGCCTGTGGCGGGTGGAGCCACGGCCCGCCCGGCGGATACGGCGTGATGAACCAGGTGGGGCAGATCTGCTTCATCGGGCTGGTCCTGGCCCGCGAATGCGGTGTCGAGGTGGCCTCGAAGGTGCTGGCCCGGGCGGTCAAGCTGTCCGGCAGGTTCATCGGGACCTACGGCGCCTATGGCGACCACGCGCCGGGCGTGGCGAAGTATGGCAAACACGCGCCCTTCGACAATGGCATCGTCCCCGCGCACGCCGTGCTGTTCTACCTGCTCGGCGAGGAGGCCGTGGCCCGGCGTTCGGCACGGCGGTCCTGCTACCTGTATCGCACGCGGATGGGCGGGCACGCCGAGCTCATCTTCTCCATCGCCTGGAGCAGCGTGGGCGCGGTCTTCGCCCCTGAGCCGGAGTTCCGCATGTACGCCGACAACATGCTCTGGTATTACGAGCTGTCGAGGCAGCGGAGCGGCGCGCTGACTTGCCTGGGCCACACGCGCTACCGCCGGTCCACCGCGGCGCTGGGCATGGTCCTCACCCTCGCCGAGAAGCGATTGCGCATCACCGGCGCGCCGCGGCGCAACAAGCCGCTCTTTCCGATCGACACGTTGGGCCCTGCTCAGCCGGTCAAGGCGCAGCCGCTGCCGCGGCCGGCCGGGCCCGTCAAGATCCGCATCCCCGACACATGGGACACCTTGGTCTCCGGAACCGATGCGGAGTATCGCTGCCTGGCTGCCGATCAGCTCGAGCCCGCTCAGCAGAACGCTTGGTACGGCCCCGGCTACGAGGACGGCGGCTGGAAGCTGACCAAGCCGGGCGCGAAAGCAGGCAGCACGCCCGGCGGCATCCTGCTGCGCCGGAGCTTCAAATGCGCCGAGTCCGACTACACGACACTGCGTGTGACGCTGCCCAGTGCGGTCGGCGGCGAGCTGTTCCTGAACGGCGAGCGCGTCGCCGTGCTCTCAACCTACCGGCCGCAACGAGGCAGCAAGGGGCTCCAGACGCTGGACCTGGGCCGCCTGGCGGCGGGCGCCCTGCGGCGGGGGGAGAATCTGCTGGCCGCCCGTCTCGAAGGCGTTGGCAACCGCGCGGTTGCGGTCGGCCTGGCGGCCGGGCCGGGCGGCGTCGAGAAGCGCAAGATCGAGGCCCATCC
>JADHXT010000074.1 GCA_016782825.1 Candidatus Brocadiia bacterium
AAGGCGTTCCTTGTACACGGCCCGGAAGGCGGCCTCGAGCGACGCGGGCGACGCCTCGTAGCCCCACTCGGCGGCGACGGAGGCATACACCTGGCCCACCGAGGGATGCGGCGCCATCACCGTGCCCACGGCATCGAGGCACACGGCCTTCACGTCGCACAGTTTCGGCATCGCCCGCGCCACGCTCCGCCTCTCCACTGAGGAAGTATCGTTCAGCCCGCCCATCCATTCTAGACCAACCGACCGCCGTCCGCCAGAAGACACGGCCTCGCCGCAACTTGCACAAGGCCCGGGCTGCCACTATAATACTCCAGTTGCACCCCACGTGGTCTGTCACCCGGCAACATCCTGCTCGGCACCATCCAGGAGACACTCGCTTGGCTCTGTTTCTCGTCACGGGCGGCGCGGGCTTCATCGGCTCCAATCTCGTTCAGGCACTGGTCGAACGTGGAGACTCTGTCCGCGTGTTGGACGACTACTCGACAGGCAAGCCCGAGAACCTGGCGTCCGTGGCCGACCGCATCGAGATCGTCGAGGGAAGCGTGACGGACGAGCCCACCGTGCGCCGCGCCATGCAGGACGTGGAGTTCGTGCTCCACGAGGGCGCTCTCGCCTCGGTGCCGCGCTCGGTCGAGGATCCGCTGGGGTCCAACGTGGCCAACGTGACGGGCACGCTCGCGGTGCTGCTGGCGGCGCGCGACGCCCACGTGCGGCGCCTCGTGTACGCCGCGTCGTCGTCCGCCTACGGCGACCAGCCGGCCCTGCCGAAGACCGAGGCCATGGCGCCCAGCCCGCTGTCGCCCTATGCCGTGAGCAAGCTGGCAGGCGAATACTACTGCCAAGCCTTCACGGAATGCTACGGCCTGGAGACGGTGGCCCTTCGCTACTTCAACGTGTACGGGCCGCAGCAATCCCCGCAGTCGGTCTACGCGGCGGTGATCCCGAAACTGATCACGGCCATGCTCGCGGGCGAGCGTCCCACCATCTTCGGCGACGGGGAGCAGTCGCGCGACTTCACCTACGTGGCCGACGTGGTGGCCGCCAACGTGCTGGCCTGCACGGCTCCTGACGCGGTCGGCCAGGCGCTCAACGTGGCCTGCGGGCAGCGCTACTCGCTGAACGACCTCGTGGCCGCCCTCAACCGCATCCTGGGCACCGATATCGCGCCCATCCACGCCGCGGCGCGCGCCGGCGACGTCAAGCATTCCCTGGCCGACATCAGCGCGGCTCGCACCCTCCTGGGCTACGAGCCACAGTTCGCCTTCGAGGACGGCCTGCGCCGCACCGTCGCCTGGTTCCAGGCCAAGTAGCGCCGTCACACCGAACAAGGAAGCCATCGCATGCTCTCGCTGGACTTCATCCGCTCGAGGCCCGACGCGGTTCAGGCCGCCGCGGCCGAGAAGAGGGCCGACGTGGACATCGACGCGCTCCTCGCCCTCGACGAGGAGCGCCGCACGCTGCTCCAGCAGGTGGAAGCGCTTCGCAGCGAACTCAACGCCGCATCCAAGCAGATCGGCGAGAAGAAGCGCGCGGGCGAAGACCCCAGCAACGTCTTCCAGAAGCTCGGCGCCACCAAGGCGGCCATCAAGGAGCTCGAGGAGAAACTCAGAGCCATCGAGCCCCAGCTCCAGGCCATGCTCCTCACCGTCCCCAACGTGCCCTCCGACACGAGCCCGCCGGGGAAGACGCCCGAGGACAACGTGGTGCGCAGCCAGTGGGGCGCGCCGCCCACGCTTGACTTCGAGCCCAAGGCACACTGGGACATCGCGTCCGACCTGGGCATCATGGACTTCGAGCGCGCCACCAAGCTCTCGGGCGCGGGCTTCTCGCTCTTCACCGGAGCCGGCTCGAGGCTCGTGCGCGGCCTGATGAACTTCATGCTCGACCTCCACACCACCGAGCACGGCTACACCGAGGTGTGGGCGCCGGTCGTGGTCAACCGCGACTGCATGACCGGCACGGGGCAGCTCCCCAAGATGGAAGAGGACATGTATTGCTGCACCGAGGACGACCTCTTCCTCATCCCCACCGCCGAAGTGCCCGTGACCAACATCCATCGCGACGAAATCCTCGACGGCGACCGCCTGCCCATCTGCTACACCGGCTACACGCCCTGCTTCCGCCGCGAGGCCGGCTCCTACGGCAAGGACACCAAGGGCCTCATCCGCGTCCACCAGTTCGACAAGGTGGAGATGGTGAAGTTTGTCCGCCCCGAGACCTCCTACGACGAACTCGAGAGCCTGCGGGAGAACGCCGAGACCGTGCTCCAACGCCTCGGGCTGCACTACCGCGTGCTGGAGCTGTGCCGGGGCGACCTGAGCTTCGCCGCCGCCAAGTGCTACGACCTCGAGCTCTGGGCACCCGGCGTGAACCGCTGGCTCGAAGTGTCGTCGTGCAGCAACTTCGAGGACTTCCAGGCCCGCCGCGCCGGCATCCGCTTCCGCGACAAGGGCAGCAAGCCGCAATTCGTCCACACGCTCAACGGCAGCGGCGTGGCCTTCCCTCGGCTCATCATCGCCATCCTCGAAAACTACCAGCAGGCCGACGGCAGCGTGGTCATCCCCGAGGCGCTGCGGCCCTACGTGGGCGGAATGGAAGCCATCACCGCACCGTCGTGAAGCGGAGCACCTGATGTCGCGCCCCGTGGCATGGCTCGCCGGCGTCCTGGTCGCTCTCCTCAGCAGCACGCCTCTGCTCGCGGCAGCGCCGCCGGACAGCCTGGCCGAGAAGCGCCTCGCCGAGGTCCGGGCCAGCCTGGACGCCACCTTCCGCACGGCGCACGACGGCGTGTTCATCGTCGCGGGCAATCTGCCGCGGGCCACGTTTGACCGCATCCGGCGCCGCACGATCCGCCTCTGTGCCGAGCGGATGTGGCAGGCCTACTTCACCACCAAGCCCGACTATCCCATCGTGATCTACCTCTTCGCCGACGACCGCACTTACCGGGCCGGCGCCAAGAAGCTCTTCGGCGACACCGACGTGAGCCACTTCGGCTACTACCGCCCGTGGGACCACACCCTGGTGATGAACATCGGCACGGGCACGGGCACGCTGGTGCACGAGATGACCCACGCGCTGATGAAGCCCGACTTCCCCGACGCCCCCACGTGGTTCGACGAGGGCCTCGCCTCGCTCCACGAGCAGTGCAGCGTGGGCCGCGACACCATCATCGGCCACGAGAACTGGCGGCTCCCCGCCCTCCAGAAGGCCATCCGCGCCACGCAGGCCAAGCCGCTGGACAAGCTGCTGGCCATGCCGGCAGCGGAGTTCCGCGGCCGCGACGTGGGCCTGCACTACGCCCAGGCCCGATACGTGGTGCTCCACCTCCAGCGCCAGGGCCTCCTGCGGCGCTTCTACCGCAGCTTCCGCGACAGCCACAAGACCGACCCCACGGGGTCCAAGACGCTGGCCAGAGTCACGGGCCAATCTCTCGGCGAATTTGAGAAGGCGTGGACGCCCTGGGTGCTGACCCTCCGCTATCCGCCGCAACGGTAGAGCAGGGGAGAGACTATGGAACCCTACCGCGTGGGCTTCGTCGGCACCACGGCGCCACACTCCTTCCTGTTCCTCGACACCCTGCGGCTCATCCCCGACACCGCCGGCGAGATTCACCTGGTCGAGCCCGATGCGCCTCGCGCGGCCAAGGCCGGAGCGGACGCCGTCTATGACGGCCTGGACGAGATGCTCGAGCGCGGGCGCCCGCATATCTGCTTCATCATGCTTCCCACCGACGAGGTGGAAGGCCCGGCCATCCGCTGCGCCGAGGCCGGCATCCCGCTGGTGATCGACAAGCACGTGGCCAACACCTCGGCCGCCATCCGCCGCATCCTTGCCGCGTGCGAGCGTGGCGGCGTGAAGATGAGCACCTGCTACACTTGGCGGTACAGCCCGATGGCCCAGGACATCCGCCGCTGGGTGGAGGAGGGCGTGGTGGGCCAGCCCTACTGCTTCGACGCCCGCATGGTCACCACGTCGGCGGCCCTGCGAACGCAGGACCCGCAGTTTGCCTGGCTGTTCGACCACGAGCGCTCCGGCGGCGGCATCCTCATCTGGCTCGGGTGCCACTACATCGACCTCATCCGCTTCATCCTCCAGCGGCGGGTCGAGGCCGTGTGTGCCATGACCAGCCGCCTCACGGACGTGCCCAGTTCGGTGGAGGACGTGGCCAGCGTGTCGTTCCGCCTCGAGGGCGGCCTCGTCGGCACGCTCCACTGCGCCTACGTGATGCCCGACGGGCTTGGCGACGCCTACGATTCGGGCTTCGTCGTGTGGGGCGACCAGGGCGACATCACGTGGGCGCCCGTGCACCGTCCCCATCCCACCGTCGTCGTGCGGACGAAGCATCCCGGCTGGCCCGCCGAGCGCGGCCAAACGGTCGCCTACGACGAGAAGCTCGTCCCGCAGGCCTACGGCGGCACGCAGTTCGTCGTGGACTACTTCCGCGACATGATCCGCCGCCTGGTGGCGGGCGAAGACCACATCGTGACGGGCGAGGACGCCCTGCGTGTGGTGGAGATCTGCGAAGCGGCCTACCGCGCCGCGGCCACCGGCTGGCAGGTCGCGCTCTAGCCGCCCCGCGGGGGGCGAGTGAAGGTGAAAGGGGAAAGTGAAAGGGGAAGAAAGGACACGGGAGCCTGTCCCAGCGCCCACCGCGGCACCTGGCCGCGAATCTTCCCCCTTCCCCTTCACTTTCCCCTTTCACCTTCACTTCTTCCATTGTGGCCCGCGACGTTTGGCTTGGAACCGCCCGCTAATGGGCAAGTCATAGGCGGACGCCGCCAAGGTCGGAACCGTGGACGGGGAGACCTCCCGCGCCGGGCGAAGCCGGGACTATACTGGCCCCCTCCCACCGGGCTGACCCTTGCCCACATGTCCCGCCGATTCTCTTCAGCCTGCTTCAGCAGGCTTCCGCGGCGGATTCCATCCGCCGCCGTAGGGTGGCGTTTCAACGCCACCGACAGGCAGCGCTCCTCCCTGTCTCTGGAACGCGTTTCAACGCGTTTCTCGTCCCGGCTTCAGCCGTGCGGAACGGCGGGGGCTGAAGCCAAGATGAGAAGCCTGCTAAAGCAGGCTCAAGACAGGGGAGGGGGGCCGCTTGTTCGTCGCGTTGAAACGCGACGCTACGGGCTCGGCTGAAGCCGAGCCGCAAGCTCGCCGAAGCGAGCTGAAGAACGCCCACGGCGCGTCGCGCCCAGAGGTGTGGGCAAGGGTCAGCCCGAAGGGGGAGGGAATCTGATCGCCGCCCTCTCGCCTCTCTCCCCGTGGGTGAGGAGGACAAGGGACAAATGAAAGGGGAAGAGATGGAAGCCGCCCTTCCCACCACCACGGGAGTCCCGTAGGCGGAACGCCTCCCGCCGCTCGGTTGACTCACCCTAGGTGATGTGGTAGCCTTTAGGCGTGTAAGTGCGTATCCCCGTGTGCTTTCTGATGAGGACCAGCGCACTGTGCGCCCACAGAACTGCGTTCTCCTCTCACTTTCGCTCGTCTGCGCCGCCGTAGGCCAGTTGTGGGCGGCCTCCGCCCCCTGGGAACCCTACACGGCGTGGAAGGTGCGCCGAACCGTCGCCATCCCGCCGCCAGGCAAGGACGACCCCGCTCTGCCGGGCTCGGACTGCTGCTACGTGAGCTTTCCCACCGCAGGCCACCTTCAGCCCGACGGCCGCGACCTGCGCGTGGCCGTCGCAGGCAAGCCGGTGCCCTTCAAGGTGGTGGACATCGCCTACGGCGGCGCGGTGCGCCTCGTCGTGTCCATCCCCAAGCGTGCGGAGCAGATGCACATCTACTACGGCAATTCCAAAGCACCCGCCCTGACCGAGACGCTCCACCCGCGCCGCGGCCTGTGGCTGGAGACACGCCGCTACCTGGGCGGCGACTGCCTTACGCTGACCGGCATCCGTGCCGCCTGGGCGAAGGCGGCCGCCAAGCGCGACGGCGCCGGCCCGGCCGGGAGCGTCTTCCACGGCCACAACCCCTTCGGCCACTCCGACAACTACATGAGCCGCTACACCGGCTACCTGTACCTGCCCAAGGCTGCCACGGTGAACTTCGCCGTCGGCGCAGATGATATCGGCTACGTCCTCGTCGAGGGCAGAGAGGTGGCCGCCAAGAAGGACTGGGGCGAGATGAACCGCCACCGCCGCTACGCCGGCGAGGCCGTCCAGCTTGCCGCAGGGCTCCACCCCGTCGAAGTGCTGCACGTGGAGAAGACAGGCCAGCAGAACATCGCCGCCGCCTGGTGGATGCCCGGCATGAAGCGCGGCCAGAAATACAAGGCCTATCAGCTCATCCCGGCCAAGAGCTTTGCCCCGCTCCGCTACGGTCGCCTGCTGAACCACGAGGTGCAGGGCGACACGATCGGCGTCGACTTCTCGAGCGCCAACGACGGCGACGTGCTCCTCGACGAACGCCAGCTCATCGTGCGATACGTCTTCCGCGACATGAGCCGACCCGCGAGCAACGCCCTTCAGTGTTCCGTGCTGTGGGACTTCGGGGACGGCACCACCAGCACGGCGCGCGACCCCAGCCACGTGTATCTCCACGAGGGCGACTACACGGTCACCCTCGCCCTCTCGCGCGGCCAGCGCTCGTGGAAGGCCACACAGGCCATCCGCGTGGGGCCGGGCTATCACCGCGCCGGCCGTCGTCAGTGGGACTCGCTGGCGAACTACCATCCCATCCTCAAAGACTATCAGTTTGCCAAGATGGCGACCCAGGACCTCATTACGGCCGCTCGCATCTTCGAGGAACTGGAGAAGCCAGCCGAAATCATCGCTGCCTGCACGCCGCTCTACGAGCGCCGCAAGGACCTCGCGGACGACGTCCTCGTGCGCCACTGCCTGCTGCTGGCGTGCCACCTGCGCGAGGACGAAGGCGAGAAGGGCGACCAGGGCAAAGCCAACGCCAGGAAGTCCCTCGAAGCGCTCCGCTACGCCGAGCACCGCACGCAGGACGCCAAGGCCAAGGCCCGCCTCGCCAACGAGCAGGCCGACATCTACTACTACTTCCTGGACGACTACGAGAACGCGCAGAAGCACTACACACAGGCCCTCACCACGTACGGCAAGGCCGACGCCACCCAGATGCGTCTCGCGCAGATCCGCCTCGGCGACGTGTACCGCACCAAAGGCGACACCACCGCCGCACGCCAGGCCTACGAACGGGCCGCCCAGATGCCCATCGGCGACCAATCCGCCATCACGGCCGCGGCCCGCCGCGGCTCCTTCCCTCAGACCGTCGAGGACTACCTTCGCAGAAAGACATACAAGGAAGCCCTCAAGGGGTTGGACACGTGGGAATGGGAGTTCCCCACGGCCAAGCTGGACGGCTACTCGTCGCTGCTGCGAGCCAAGGTGGCTATGGGGCAGGAAAACCGCAAAGAAGCACTCAAGCAGTGCAGGGAGCTTCTCGCTGGCAACAAGGACAGCGAGTATGCCGATGACATTCTGCTTCTGCTGAGCCGCATCCATCAGGAGGCCGGGCAGCTCGACAAGGCCGTCGAAGCCGTCTCGCGGCTGCTCGAGGAGTATCCCGCTTCCGAACTCCAGGAGCGCGCCCACGTGCGGCGAGCCACGCTCAACCTCTCGCGCGCCAAGTATGCCGAAGCCGCGGGGGAGGCCCTGGCCCTCGCCGACGCCAACCGCGACAGCGAACACGCCCCCCAGGCCCTCCTGCTGGCCGCCACCGCCCAGATGCGCCAGAAGAAACCCGAGGACGCCACGCGCACGCTCGAGCGACTCACACAGCAGCACGCCACCTCGCCGGAAGCCACGCAGGCCATCAAGATGCTCAAGGAGCTTCGCCGCCGGTGAGCCGTCACGCCGAGAGAACCGACCGCCTGCGCCGCGTGCTCCGCGAGCACAGCCTCGAGCTGCTGTTCGTGTGCCACCCGGCCAACGTCACCTACCTCACCGGGTTCCGCGGCGACTCCTCGCACCTCCTCGTCGGCCACGACCACCTGTGGTTCATCACCGACTCGCGATTCGCCGAGCAGGCCCAAGCCGAAGCCCCCGGCTGCGAGGTGGTCGAGCACCAGAACTCGCTCATCAAGCAAACGGCGGCCACCGCCGCCAGCACGGGCCTTCGCCGCCTGGCATTCGAGGAAGCACACCTCACGTGTGCCTCCCACCGCGAGTTGGGCGCCGAGCTGCCCTCGATGGCACTGGAGCCGACGAAAGACCTCGTGGAGAACCTGCGGGCGGTGAAAGACCGTGAAGAGCAGAATCTCATCCGCAAGACAGCGGCCGCGGCCGATGCCGCCTTCGCCGACGTGGTGGCCGATATCCGGCCGGGGCGTACCGAGCTGGACGTTGCCAGCCGTCTCGAATACGCGATGCAGCAGCACGGATGCCGCAAGCCCTCCTTCGACACCATCGTTGCCGCTGGCCCCCGCGCCTCGCTCCCGCACGCGGAGTCGACGCACGCCGAGATCCAGCCGGGCGATCCGGTGCTGGTCGACTGGGGTGGCGTGCGCGACCTCTACTGCTCGGACGCCACGCGAGTCGTCCATCCGACCGAGCCCGACGACCTGTGGCGCGAGGTCTACACCATCGTCCTCGCGGCCCAGGAGCGGGCGATCCAGGCCATCCGCGACGGCGTGCCCATCCGCGACGTGGATGCCGCCGCACGCAGCCACATCGCCGACGCCGGCTACGGCGGCCACTTCGGCCACGGCCTCGGCCACGGCGTGGGCCTCCAAGTGCATGAGGCCCCTCGGCTCCACGCCAAGAGCGACGGCATCCTCAGCGAAGGGATGGTGGTCACCATCGAGCCGGGCATCTACCTGCCAGGCCAAGGCGGCGTGCGCATCGAGGACCTCGTCCTCGTGTGCCAAGACGGCCCGGAGATTCTTACCACCGCACCGAAGAACATTGAAACCGCTTGCCTTAGCGAGTAGCATAGCCTACGGAAAGGGACACGCCCTGTGCCAATGATCACCAGCAACGACCTCAAGAACGGGATGACACTCATTCTCAGGGGGGTGCTCCACGAGATCATCTACTTCCAGCACATCAAGCCGGGCAAGGGCCACGCCTTCGTGCGCACCAAGCTGCGCAACCTGCAAAACGGCTCCGTCATTGAAAACACGTTCCGCGCCAAGGAGCCGGTCGAGCAGGCCTACGTGGAACGCAAGACACTGGAATACATCTATCGCGACGGCCAGAATTACTACCTGATGGACCCCGAGACGTACGAGCAGCTCCCCGTGAGCGCCGATCGGTTCAAGGACTCCGCGCAGTACCTGAGGGAAAACACCGAGATCGTGGTCACCTTCCACGGCTCGGACATCCTCGGCGTGACCATCCCCGACACCGTGGACCTCAAGGTTACCCAGGCGCCGCCGGGCGTCAAGGGCGACACCGCCACTGGCGGCAGCAAGCCCGTCACCCTCGAAACGGGCGCCATCGTGCAGGCGCCGCTGTTCATCAACGCAGGCGACAGCATCCGCGTGGACACGCGTACAGGCAACTACGTCACCCGGGTCTAGCCACAGGCCCCGACCCACTCGGCCATCCGAGAATGGGAGCCCCGACATGGACATGGACAAGATGCAGAGCCTCATCGAGAAGCTCACCGGCCTGATGGAGGCCAAGAAGCTCGATGAGCTCGAGATCGAGGTCGACGGCCTCAAGGTGGCCCTCCGCCGGGCCACGCGCAGCAGCGACCCGCCGGCCGTCGTCGTGGCCGCCCACCCGCACGGCTCCCCCGCGGGCGCACGGGCCGCGCCCCCCGCCGCCGCCGGCGGGTCCGACGACGCCGCGGAGAGCGGCCACATCGTCCACTCACCCATGGTCGGCACATTCTATCGATCCCAGTCGCCCGACGCCGACGTCTTCGTCGAGGTCGGCGACGACGTGGGCCCCGACACCACCCTTTGCATCATCGAGGCGATGAAGGTGATGAACGAAGTGCATGCGGAGATGGAAGGCACCCTCGTGGCCATCAGGGCGGAGAGCGGCGAGGCCGTGGAGTTCGGCCAGCCCCTCTTCGTCATCGCGCCCACCCACTCCTGAGCACCTCTTCCCCTAGGAGCACCGCGCGCCGTGTTCTCCCGAATCCTGATTGCCTGCCGCGGCGAAATCGCCGTCCGCATCATGCGAGCGTGCAAGGAACTGGACATCGAGTCCGTTGCCGTCTACTCGCAGGCGGACGAGGACGCGCTCTATCTCGACCTGGCCGACGCCAAAATCTGCATCGGCCCCCCCGAGGCCGCCCTGAGCTATCTGAATATCCCCCACATCATCGCCGCCGCCGAGGTGGCCGATGTGGACGCCATCCATCCCGGCTACGGCTTCCTGGCCGAATCCAGCCAGTTTGCCGAGGTCTGCCGCGACTGCCGTATCGAATTCGTCGGCCCCAGCCCCGAGACCATGGCCATGTTGGGCGACAAGAGCTCCGCGCGCGACCTCGCCAGGAAGTGCGGCGTCCCCATCGTTCCCGGCAGCCCGGGCCCCGTGACGAGCGACGACGAAACCCGGGCCATCTCACGCGAGGTCGGCTTCCCCGTCATGGTCAAGGCCAGCGCCGGCGGCGGCGGCCGCGGCATGCGCATGGCGCACAACGAGATGGCCCTCATGAACCACGTGGCCGTCGCTCGGGCCGAAGCCGACGCCGCCTTCGGCGATCCCACCGTCTACATCGAAAAGGTCGTCCAGCACGCCCGCCATATCGAGGTGCAGATCCTCGGCGACGAGCACGGCAACGTGGTCCACCTCGGCGAGCGCGACTGTAGCCTCCAGCGGCGCCACCAGAAGCTCATCGAGGAAGCCCCGTGCCCCGTGCTCTCCGACGAGATGCGCCAGCGCCTGGGCGACGACGCCGTCCGGCTCGCTTCCGCTGCCAACTACGCCGGCGCCGGCACCGTGGAGTTCCTCATCGACCGCAGCAATAGCCACTACTTCATCGAGATGAACTGCCGCATCCAGGTCGAGCACCCGGTCACCGAGATGGTGACAGGCATCGACATCGTGAAGAGCCAGATCCGCATCGCCGCCGGCGAACCGCTGCCGTTCGCGCAGAAGGACGTGGTGGTCACCGGCGCCGCCATCGAATGCCGCATCAATGCCGAGGACCCGAGCAAGAACTTCAAGCCTCAGCCCGGTGTCATCACACGCTTCTACGCCCCCGGCGGTCCCGGCGTACGGGTGGATACACACGCCTACGGCGGGTACCGCATCCCGTCAAACTACGACTCGCTGATCGCCAAGCTCATCGTGCACCGCCGCACGCGCGATGATGCTCGCGTGACCATGCGGCGCGCCCTCGAGGAGTTCCGCATCGAAGGCGTCAAGACCACCATCCCGCTCTACCTCGAGGTGTTTGGCCACAGCGCCTTCGTCAGCGGGAACGTGGACACCACGTTCATCGAAAACCTCGAACACGACCACTAAAGGAGGGTCCGATGGAAGGCCGCAAGCGACTGATCGCGTGGTTCGATTGCATCGCCAGCCTGCTCGCCGCAGGGCTCATTGCCGCGCTGGTGATCGGTCTCTCCCGCGCGGAGCGAGGCGGAGCCGCGGACACCTTGGGCATGAGCAAGGCCATCTTCGGCACCCTCGCCTTGGTGCTGGCCATCGCGCTCGCCACCTTCGGCAGCCTGCGCTTCTACACCGTCATCATCCGCAATCGCCAGGGCAGCTACCTTTTCTTCGACACCCCCGACGGGCAGGTGCGCATCCGATCCGCCAGCGTCGAGCAGGTGATCAACCGAGCCGTGCGGTGCATGGACGACGTGGCCGATGCACGCGCCGCTCTCTTCCTGCCCAGGGGAGCGCGGGTGCCCACCAAGGTGCGCGTCCGCTGCCGACTCTACGAACGCCCCAACGTCCTCGCCATCCAGGACCAGATCCGCGCGCTCGTGTGCGACCGCTACCTCGAGATGTTCCCCACCGAGGAGCCGCTCCCCGTCGAGGTCGCCATCGAGGGCATCACCTTCGAGACCCCCGGCCCCAAGG
>JADHXT010000075.1 GCA_016782825.1 Candidatus Brocadiia bacterium
GAAGGCCAACCCAATCCCTCTCCGCTCGATGAACTGCCTGAGTCTCTCTGCGTATTCGCCAGGGTTGCCTGCCGTCCTCGCGAATTCCTCCAACGGCCGTCCCTTGGTTTGGGCCAGGTCGAAAACCGCCACGCTTCGGAAGGCGGCGATCTCCTCTTCCGTCTTGTCCCCGTCGTCGTCTTCCTGCCGCTCTTCGTCCTCACCTCGTTTCCTGCGCCGCCTGACAATGGGCGCCAGAATCCTGATCCCACGCTCGCCTCGTTTGACGTGCCGGCCGAGCCTCTTCCAGGTGTGGAAGCCTGCCACTCGGGTCGCGTCGGGCCGCTGCCAACCGATCAGGAGCACATTGCCGAGGCTATACCGATGGAACCTCGCCAGCATCGCCAGGTACCGCTTCAGCTTCTCGCTCTTGCCTTGCTCTACAGCATCCGCCAACTCGTCGAGCGAACCCTCGACCATCTGCTTCAGTTCCCTTGCCTTCATCCTGACCACCCCTTCGTCTCTGCATCCGGCTCAAGCCAGTCTTCGAGCTCTGCTTGAGACTCTGCGATCATCCTGCGGCAGTAGATGCAGTACGGCTTGTTCCTTTCGTACATCAGCATCCTGCACAGTGGGCAGCGCATCATCGTCGATCACCTCGTCCCTTCGGCTTGAGCGCGTCCTCGATCTTCATCCACTGGATCCGCACAGCCTTGCCTGCCCTCTCGTTCGTCCACACCTCGGTATGGTCTTCGCCTTCGTCATACTCGTACTCGAGGTTGTAGCACTCCTTCTTCAGTTCCTCTGCAATTCCCATCTCAATCACCTCCAGCTCGCCTCTCTGGGCAAGCTCAGCTCGTTCATTGGCTGAGCTTGCCACAGAGCCGCCGGTCTCCCGACAGGTGACCGTCAGCAACAAGGCGGACACCCGTCATTGGGATGCCATCGCAGGCTCTCCACGCCGTGTTACCTTCCCCGTAGCGAGTATCGCTTGGCAGCACGGCAACCCATTCTGCCGAAAGGAGAAGGACGATGGCTGGAAGCCGCAGCTCTTTGGTGTCGTTGGCGGTCCGCAAAGCACGGGAGCTTCACCCTGATTGGCAGGTGACGCCCCACGGCTTCGGGTTCAGAGTCCGAGCGGGTGCGCGAACCGCAACAGCCATGCTCGACAACATCCACGAGCAGATCCGGGCGCATCCAGACAGTGCCGACGCTCTCCTCACCGAGTTTGTCGGCAACCTCGAAGACGTCCTCGCCAGACCCGGGACCCGGTCGCTCGAGGATGTCAGAGACGACCTGTTCCTCGTGGCCCGTCCGCTTGAGCTGTATGAGACCCATCGGAACAACAAGGGCGCAGAGCAGCTTGCCTTCATGTGGCGTGTCCTGCCCGACCTCGGCATCTACTGGGCCGTCGACTGCGGCAACACGCTGCAGTACGTACCTCGGTCCCAGTTTGGGGGATGGGGCGCGAGCGTCGCCGAGGTCACGCGAATCGCCTGGGAGAACACCCTTGCAGAGCAGGCGAACATGAAGGTCAGAGAGGTCCCGGACAACGGGGGTCTAGCCATATGGTCGTCAAGTCGGTGCCTGTCTCTTGCACACTTGCTCTACTGGCCTCGAGCCCTGACCGCTCTCATTGAGGCAGCTACGCCGCAGCTGCTGTCTCGAGCTGTGCTGATGAGCGTGCCCGCCCCGGGCATGCTCATCGTCGCCACAGAGGCTTGCCGTGGCGTGATCCAGGCCATCCAGGACAAAGTGCTGCAGCAGCACGGTCGTCTGCTGACCGAGAGCATGTACCTGTTCGTGGAAGACAGGATCGTCAGCAAGGTCGTTGGTCAGGCCGGCGGAAGACTGACTACAGTCGCGATTGAGGAGTGGGGACTCGGCGCGGCTGACCAGCGGCAGATGTCTTTCACGCCCGTCCTGTGAACAGAGCGGTCATGACGCGGACAGGCCTCAACGCGGCTGCCTCAGAGCGAAGGCAGAGCGGACACCACAGGAAGAAGAATAGCCATGTCGGTTCGTCTCTATTGGGACTGGCACCACAGGGACCCGAAGCTCGAGCAAGCCATCGCTGATGATCCAGAGGAAGCCCAACCCGTGTGGGGGCTGACCGAAGGCCACATCGTCGACGGTGGGTCCAACGTCTCGATCTCTGAAATGAGCAGATTCATCATAGAGCAGTACGGCCGCATCTATGAACGCATGATGGAGATCTTCATCACCCGCTGCTGGCGCTTCCCCGATTGCTACGTCGACTACCAGGGAGAGGAGTTCACCGATCCCACGTTGGTTGTCCGTCGACGGATGCTCGACGTCCCGTTGCCCGACGATGTGAGACAGCGAACAGATGCTGCCATCGAGAGCAACCGCGGAAACAAGTGGGGTACCGTCAATGCGCTGTACGAAGGTCGCTTCCAGCAGCTCAGCCAGAGAGGCGGGTTCGATGTTCGGATGGCCTGGGACATCTACAGATTCCGTGCCTTCGAGGAGTACGGCGCACGGATCATCGCAGTCGAAGACATGCTTGAGCCGGAGTTCTGGCAGGACGTCAGAAAGCGAGTCCGCGCGGCCAGATCAGTGAAGGTCGAGAAGGCAGGCGGCAAGACGTACATCGCCAACGGCTTCTCAACCAAGTACGAGGTCGATGTGGCTCGTGTGAAGTGCACCTGCCCTGACTTCCAGCACCGCGGGAGGCGCTACGGCCTCCACTGCAAACACCTCGTTGCAGCTCTGAAGCAAGAGGAAAGCTGGGAGAATCACTGGGGTGCCTACATCCCCGGCTGACGGCATGAGCGGCGGGCATTGCCCGCCCGGAACCGGACGCCCTACAAGAGGCTGACGCAGCCCCACGCCACCATGGGGAGGCGACGTCGCTGCAGACCATTGCCATCCGATGCCCGCGCGCCGATCCGTTCCTCGCCAAGCCCAACTCTCCTTCCATCTCAGAGGCTCAGGATGCGGGCAACGCGCTCCCGAACCTGCTCGAGCGCTCTTCTGTGGCTCCGGTCCTTCGTGTGCTCAAGCTCGATGGCGAGGATGTCGTCGAGAAGCGCAAGCTCAGCCGAGGTGAGGTCCACCTCTTCCCCCGGCGGGGTGTCCTCGACCCGTGCTCTCAGTGCGAAGTCACCCATCAGCACCATGGCCAGGAGCTCTCGTTCCGGATCGGCCAGGTACAGGCCATTCGTTTCGTCATCTGGCACTCCCGGCTCCCTTCTTCTGCGCCCGCAGCTTCCTGGTTTGTAGCGGCGAGAGTCGAGCAGCCTTGGCTTCTGGTGCATCGAGCCTCATGCCTGGCGCGGGGTTCTCAGCTTCTCAGCAATATCATGGCGAACCGTACGGTACGGGTCAACGCCAGTCCCCAACGCCCGGTTGCCGGCCACCAGGAATCACAGGTGCTCAATGACGATCCCCTCGATCCGCTCCGCCACATGCTCCGCTATCAGCCTCCGGTGGCAGCAGTCAGCCGTCTCTTCCGAGCATAGCAAGCAGACAACATCGAGGCCGACTGTGGCCTCATTGAAGCGTCCGACTACAGGGCGCTGGGCGATCTCGGCGCCGAAGCAGTCAACGTAGTACGCCCACACCGCGTCGTCCCTTTTTTTCCTGCCGAGGCGCCTGCGGTACTCCTTGAGCAGATCCTCGGAGGGGGCGAGCAAGGGGATGTGCTCGTACTGAATCCCGAAGCACTCGTCCAGGAAGAACTCCAGGTCGCGTCCCTTTGTGAACCCCGCAAGCTGGGACTGGTTCTTGCGCCGGATGTCGAGGACCTTCTGAACACCGGCCTCCTGGAGCAGTGTGAAGAACTGCCTCGCTAATTTGCCTCTGAATCCGATGGTGCAGATTCTCATGTCGCCGTTGCCGCAGAATGCCCGCCCATGTCGAGGCTCATCGCTCCAGTGCCCATCGACCGTAGAGATACCATGCCGCAGCGATAAGCGCGAGTCAGCAGAGCAGACCCTCTCGACGTGCGTGCGCTCTGGATCATCACGCCTCCCACTGAAGCCGCCGTGCGGTCATCGAGAGGCCCCCGGCGAGCAGGCGTAATGTCACAGCGCCGTCAGGAACCCGACATTCCACACGGCCTCCGCTATGGTCCAATCATGCGCACGACGGCGGAAGCCAAGAACGACAGCCCGAAATGAGAGGAGAAGCCAATGCGGTACCACGAATGGCAACGCAAGGCAGGCATCAGCCGAAGCCGCGAGTTCGAGCGGAAGGGCCTCGCCTCCTTCGCGGTGAATGTTGGCCTCAAATGCGGCCATGACTGCCTCTATTGCAGCACGGGCGCGGTCCTCAGGACTCACCCTGCCTTCCGAGAACTCGGCGAGAGCCCCTTCGAGCACGGCTACTGCATCGTTGACCCAAGCACACCGGAGCGCGTTGCTCGCGATGCCCAACGGACCATGCAGCCGGGCATGGTCCAGCTCTGCACCCTCACCGATGCGTGGGCGCCCGAAGCCAAGAAACACGAGATCGGCCGCCGTTGCCTTGAAGCCATCCTCGCGCAGCCCGGCTGGTCGGTCCGCATCCTCACGAAGAACGCTGCCATCGTCGACGACTTCGACTTCATCGAGCAGCATCGCGATCGCGTTCTGGTCGGGCTGAGCCTGACTGCCACTTGCGAGAGGAACGACGTCAGCAAGATCCTCGAGCCGAACGCCTCGGACATCCAGGAGCGCATGTTGGCCATGGTCGAGGCCGCCGCCCGCGGCCTGCGGGTCTACGGCATGCTCTGCCCGCTCCTGCCCGGCGTTGCCGGTTGCCCCGAGGACGTGGACACCTTGATCAGGTTCGTCACCGACTGCCGCGCGGAGGAGATCTTCGTCGAGCCCGTGAACGCCCGCGGCCCGGGGCTTCGGCACTGCCAGGAAGCTCTCGAGCTCTGGGGCCACGACGCTGAGGCTCGTGCCATCGAACGCGTCCGGACGCGGAAGCGCTGGTCCCGTTACGTGGTCGACCTCACCAAGACCGTCCAGGCAAGCGTCCGCGGCCACTTCGACATCCAGAAGCTCCGCTTCCTCCTCTACCCCTCGAACCTGTTGCCGGAGCATGCCGGAGCCATCCGCAACGACGATGCTGGGGTGGTGTGGTTGGGGAAGGAGTGACCTTCCATGCAGTCCGAGCACCAAGCGATCCTGTGGGTCAAGAACGGCTGCGGGCGCTGTGAGGCGGCGAAGGAAGCTCTTGCCGATGCCCAGCCTGATGTCAGGCCCATCGAGATGGCCTGGGAAGGGGAGGACCCGCTCGCGGTCGAGGTTCTGGCACAGCTCGCTTGGCAGGACTGGGAGCTGCCGGTTGTCCTGCTTGCCGATGAGTTCGTGGAGCCTGAAGAGCTGCTCGCTCAGTCCTGTGACGGAGGCGCAGGCTCTTGCACGACCACTCCCTGAGGCGACCGTCATCACGGTGGGGTCGCTACGCACTTCGGAAGGCGCTGTGGCGTCAGGCGGAGGCCATTGGGGCTTCCAGAGCATGCGCGAGAATGACCGTCAGCTGGCGGGCTTGGGAGGCAGGGAAATAGGACCCACAGGTAGGAGAGCCTCAATGGTGGATAAGATGCTGACTGCGAGCGAACTCGCCAACCGCCTCCAGTGCTCAGAGCGGACCATCTGGCGGATGGTAAGGAAGGGGCTCCCTGCACACAGGATCTCCGACAGACTGGTGCGATTCGATGCTATCGTCGTCGATGACTGGCTCAAGAACCAGCGCCGAGTCGAGCCAGACTAATCCGGCGGTGTGCAAAGTCAGGCTCAGTAATCTCATGCTTACACATGTAATTTTCTTGACACCCTGAGGCGCGGGCATACAATGGACCATGGAGGGGGTGGCCGAAGGAGGCTCCTGATGGCTCTCCAGGGCTTCTTGACGACAGCCGAGGCGGCGAAGCGGCTCGGCTTGGCAAGGACCTATGTGTACTACCTGATCAAGGACGGCCAGCTGAAAGCTGTGCGGGTGGGGGCAAGGATGCTGCTGGTCGATGCCGAGAGTGTACGGAAGTTCAGGCCGCGCCCTCGGGGTCGACCTCGGAAGAAGGGGAAGAGCTCAATGCCCCCTACTCGCAGAGATGAGGAGAACTAGCGGTGGCGAAGATTAAGAAGCTCAGGGGACGAACGGGGTGGTACATTGACTACCGGGACCATACAGGCAGGCGGATTATCCGTAAGGCAGGCAGGACGCGGCGGGAGGCGAACCATACCCTCGGACAGATCATGGCGCGCGTTGAGGAGCAACGGCACAAGAAGAGGCATGGTGGGGAGACGAAGGTCCTCGCCCGGGACGTCGCACTGCCTAACGTTGCGAAGCAGTACCTCAGGCACGTCAAGGCTACTCATGCGGACAAGCCAAGAACACACGAATGCTACCGGGACTCGCTCGCCGATGTGCTCGCATTCCTCGCGGAGCGCGGGGTGGTGAAGGTCGGGCAGATCAGCACGCGGGCGCTGAACGAGTACCGGGAGGTCCGCATGACCGAGTCACGGACGATCCCCTACAAGCACCGTGGAGGGCAGCATGAGCGGACACTCCCTCCGGTCGGGCCTCGGACGGTGAACCGGAACGTCGGCGCTCTGAAAACGATGCTGAACTGGGCCGCTGGAGATGGCGACCTGATCGCCGCGAACCCCATCGTGTCATACAAGCCGCTTCCTGTGAAGAAGAAGCGCAAAGTGCGCCGCGCCCTGACCAGGAAAGAGAAGCGCGTCTTGCTGGAGTCGTCGTCAGAACCATTCCGCTCAATGTGGGCGTTGATGCTCGGGACGGGTCTTCGCAAGAACGAGTTGGTGGAACTCACCTGGGCAGATGTGGACCTCGACCGGGGAAGGCTCGTCGTGCGTTCAGAGCTCGCCAAGAACAGCGAGATGGCAGAGATCCCGCTCCGGCGCGACCTCTGGGCGCTGCTTGCGGACATGTATGAGCGGCGCGGGACGAAGCACGTCTTCGTGAACTCAATGGGTCGCCCGTGGCGGAACAACTTGCTGCTGAGGTTCTACCGATGCCTCGATGAAGCGGACATAGAGCGGAAGACTCCTGAGGGCGATGTGGACATGCACTCGCTCCGGGTCACCTATGGCACAGACCTAGTGGAGGCGGGCGTCGATCCAAAGACGTGGCAGCGACTCATGCGACACAAGAGCGCCCGCGTGGCACTGGAATTCTACGCGAAGGTGAAGGAGAGGAACCTCAGGCCCGCGGTTGAGCGGATCCCGCTTGATCTGCCAGGGTGGGAACAGACAAAGAGTGGAAACAAAGTGGAAACACCGCGGGCCGTCAAGAACGCCAAACGGCCTGCCAGGAATCATGTATCATCCTAGCAGGCCGTGACTTATGGTTGGCGAGGGCGATGGGACTCGAACCCACAACCACCAGATCGACAGTCTGGTACTCTAACCAAATTGAGCTACGCCCCCGGGTTGCCAAAGAGGCGGCGGGTGAGGCCGGAGATGACCCACCGACTGGTGGGCGATGACGGGCTCGAACCGCCGACTTCATCCTTGTAAGGGATGCGCTCTAGCCAACTGAGCTAATCGCCCACGATGCTGAGGCACGCTCCACAAGGTTTATAAACATAGCATGATGACACACCCAAGTCAAATGATTTGGGGCGTCCGCTAGGCGGTTGCGTTGTCAGGATTCCACGCAGAATCTCCTACGCCGCCGTATGTCAAGGGGCGCTGAAACCCGGCCCCCGTCCGCCGCGACCACGGATGGCACGGATGAGGAGGGACGGAGGGCCGCTCAGGAGGCCAGGAAGCCAGGAAGGGAACAGGCGGCAGCAGGCGGCAGCAAGCAGTCGGCAGTTGGCAGTCGACAGGACACCGCGACCCTCGGCGATTCAGCATCTGGCATCTGCCATCCAGCATCCAGTCGGCAGCCTCCCATCGGCACCCGCCCGTTCCACACTCCGCATACCGGCTCTCTCCTTTTCGCGTTCTTTCGCGTGTTTCGCGGGCCTACTCCTCCGCCCGATCCTCCCGGTCAGGACTCTCCGCGTTCGGCCTTTGTCTTGCATCGTCCACTCGTCCCTCGACCCTCGACCCCCGACCCTCCGGAGGGCTGCCCGCGAAACACGCCAACGCCCGTCGAGGCGACGGCCACGCGAAAGCGGACGGAGGACGGACGCCAGAGGGAGCGGAGCGGAGAAGAGGATCACCCACGGATTACACGGATGGCACGGATGAAGAGGGGAGGGTGAGACCGGGAAGCCAGGAGAAGAGGTGATCGGCACGACGCAGGTGACATCGTCCAGCCAATGTTCGACGCCGCTCCTGGCGGCGATAGCCTCCGGCGACGACGGCGAGGCCGGGCGGGGAAGCTCAATCTATCTCGATGTTCACGAGTTCCTCGGGCAGTTCCAGGTGCTCCCTCAGCTCCTTCTGCCGAAGCTTCTCAACGAACGTGCCCATTCTCCCCAAGCTCATCTGCCACGTCTGGCGCACGCCGGTGCTGTACTTGCGAGCGAAGAACCCCTCCACCGTAGGATACTCAACGTGAACATCGTTGTGCACGGCCCTCAGAAGGTATGCGCCGAGGGTCTGCATCTTGCTGCCGGTGGGAGCGAGGATGATCCGATGGTCGGTTGAGAACCGCCAGTAGAGCTTCACCAGCATGTCATACGTCTCAACGTAACGGAGAGTGCTTGTGGTCAGTTCATCCTCAGGTGCGCCTTCGTCCGGAGCAAAGTGGGCTTCGTCAACGGGCCATTCCTCCCGCAGACGCCTGTGGACATAGCGTGTAGCTTCTTCGCGCCATCGGAGTTCGTCCCGCGGGGGACGCCCGTTGATGAGGATAAGGCGCTTCGGATTGAGGACATTCACGAGTGCTTGGCAGAGGGCCTCGTTGAAGGAATCGAAAGCGATCACAACCGACGCCTGGTTCTGCATGCGGATGCTCGACAGTCGCGGCACCCGTATGACATCGTATACCCCCGTGTGGATGAATGATGTCGGGAGATGCTGCTCCTTCAAAGCCTTCGCTGCTTCGAACTCCTCCTTGCTCGGCGCATACGCCTCCGCTTCGGCGTACACGATACGGCACGGCATGTTCCGCTCCCTGGCGATGTCGAGCAAGACCATGATGGCCAGGCGCGACATCCCTGACGCGTCAACACAAAGCGCGTTCACCGCCTGGCGGTCCAGGATCTCAAGGACTCGCGTGTCGAAGGTAGCCGGGTGATGGCGGTCATACTCAAGGATGGCGGTGCTCAGGCCCTTGCCCTCAAGGATCGAGCAGACCTCCTCGAACCGGTTCGCCGCGTCCGTTGGCAAGTACCTCAACAAGATTGCAGCCGACGAACCTGGCACAGGGTCCGCGAGCATCTCGCTGAATCTGACCGCACGATCCTCGAAGCCACCGGCTACTGCAAACGCCTCTCCCTCCTGCAGCCGGAACTCCGCACAAGGCTCAAGTGTCGGCATTTCCATGTCTAGCCCTACCAACCGAAATCCCCCTGTTTCATTCGCGGCGGCGGCCTCTTCCGCCGCCACAGCTTCGGCAGTTCGTCAGGGTAGAGCAGCAGAGTCTTGAAGTAGGAAGAGTCCATCGCTATGTTGTCTGCTTTGGAAAAGGTCAGGGTGAAGAAAGGGACCAGAAGCCGCCGAAGGTACAGCCGCGGGATGATCGCTCCCCGAATGCTCTTGCCCCGGTTGTCCCTGAGAAACACGCCGTAGCGTACGAGGTCCTCGTAGATATCCCCCGGCAGACCATCCAGCGAGAACCGGTCGAGCATCTCTATGCGGAATGCCTGTTTGGGTTCACCCTCTCTGCCCTTCCGCCCTCCCTGCCTGGTCCGGAGTTCGTGCAGCGCGATCGCCTTGAACGCATTCGCGATCTTCACGAGGTGCTTGCCCCAGGAATCGATCTTGACGTCATCTTCTCCAGAGTCGCTCCTGCTGGTCCGCGTGCAGGCTTCCAAGAGGTGGAGGAATTCCCCTCCCGTCCGCTGGAATACCTTGTTCTGCGCATCAGCGCCTATCGGAAGCGAGACAACGTCTCCCGCCGGCAGCTCCTCGAGGAGGCTCTGGGCAATCCGCACCATGTCTCGGGTATCGCCCGACCACATGTTCACGAGTACCTCGCGCCCGTAGTAGAGGACTCGGCCGCGCCTCCTTTCGTCGGAGGCAGCCGGGTCCGTGGAGGCGCCCCGCCCTCGGATCTCGCGTGCAAGCTGAGCCCAGCTTTTCTGAAACCGACCGAGCACCCGCTCAAGGCTACACCCACGGAATCTCTCTTCCCTGTCGAGACGCCGCCGAAAGATATCGTCCAGGAATCGCTCCCGGGTCTCGTCCAGAAGATCGATCGTCACCGAGCCGAGGTCCGTGAGTTCGAAGTCGTGAGGATCGACGAGCGCCTTCCCAGAGAAGTCCTCCCGACACAGTGTCGAGGGTGCCTCTGTCGAGATCTTGAAGAAGTAGCTGTGTGACCTTCGGAAGATCACGGAGTTCAGCGAACGCTGGATTGCCTCGCCAACACGTGGCAGCGAGTAGTCGTCAACGAAGAAGTAGATCGGCCTCTGCCCTATCCAAGGCATGGCTTGCTGAATGCCGGGGATCAGTTTCCTGAGCCAGTCTGCCTCTCCCAGAGAGGCGAGCCGAGCGCAGGGACTCTTGGAGCCACGCACCTCGTCCTTCGCGCGCTCCACCTCCGATGCCAGTACACTCGCGAATCCCTCAGGGCCCGGATAGAGCACCTGAGCGCCAGTCTCAGTCCGGATGAAGTCGAAAAGCCACCTGTTGCCTGTGTCGTAGGCATTGCGGTCAGAAGAGTCGGCTTTACTCCTCGCAACTGCCGCAACGCGGATGATCTCGGACGCAAGGCACAGATGGAAGAACTGGATGACCCGACGAGCGAACCCCTCGTCGGGTCTCCGAGGGACGCTAAGCAGGAACGCATCCGACACGTCGTTCATGTTGAGGTAGAAACCCACAAAGGAGGTCGCCCCTGCGTCCGTCAATGGCCCGACCTCGAAGGCCAGGAGAGCTGACAGCCGTCGGAACACCATCGTCTTCCCGCACCCTCGCGTCCCAGTCAGAACAGTGATGTTCCTACTAACGACATCCTCGAACCCAGGGAAGTGAGGTACGAAGAGGTCGCGCCACTCCTGCCATCTATCGCCAAGCTGCTCAGCAACCAAGTAGTCGGGGAACCGTCGGCGAAGGGGCGCCTGTGAGATGGGCGCGTACGCCCGGCTGGTCGTATCGCGGATCTCCACCAGAACATCGTCCACGAGCGCTGCCTCGTCATCGCCGCGCTCAATGCGGGACACTTCGCGCAACCGCTTGAGGGCAGCGCCATGGCACAGGCCATCGTATATTCTCCGATCGGTCGGGCCGAGCTTCTCCCACTCAACCGACATCAGCATCCGGGCAGCAATGTCCCCGATCTGGATGAGGTCATCCTTCGGCTTGAGGGCGCCTTCGGTGAACCCAATACCGAAGTCCGTGACCATCACTTCGTAGGCACGGTCAGGCCCCAGGACCGGGTCGTGGAGAATGATGTTGCCGGCGTGCAGGTCGCCGTGGCGCACACCCGCACTGATGCAATCAGCGCGGAAGATAAGCAGTTCTCTGAGTATCTTGACGACGTCAGCTACTGCCAGATCGGCGCTTTTGATCCATTGCCGAAGATTCGAACCCTCGACGAAGTCAAACACGAGGACGGCGTACGTACCAGCCCCCTCACCGCCGCCATGAGGGAAGAATGCATAGGACGGCACCGTGTTCGGCTGCTTCTCAAGCTTGCTAGCCTTGAGGATCTCCGCTTCCCAGCCAACGACCAGCTTGTTCTCAGGGACGAATTTCAGCGCACGCTCCGCGCCGAGCGCTGTGGGCTGGGCGCGGAATACGTGCCCCCTGTTCCCACTACCGCGGTAGCTCAGCACTCTATACTTGTTCTCT
>JADHXT010000076.1 GCA_016782825.1 Candidatus Brocadiia bacterium
GTACTGGATCTTCTTGCCGACGCGGTAGGCGACGAGGCCGAGGAGCATGGTCTCGATGAGCTTTCCGCCGTAGTCGAAGTCGCACGAGGTCTTGAGGTCGCCCTTGGCGGCGTCGATCCACTCGCGCTGGAAGTTGCCGAGCGGCGGCAGCACCTTGTCCTTGGCCCGCGGCTTGTAGTAGGTCATGTCGTCGCGGCTGCCGAAGGGGATGAGGATCCGCGAGCCAAAGTCGGCGATGATGAAGCCGTTGGAGCCCTTGAACATGGCGCCGTGGCCGATGCGGTTGAGGTCGACGTAGCTCCTGGGCGAGCGGGGCATCATGCCGCCCTGGTACCAGTGGAGCCTGATGGCCGGCCGCCAGTCGTTCTTGGGGATGTCCCACGAGGCGTGCAGCTCGACGGGGGTGACCTCGGGGTGGGGCGGGATGGCCTTGGGCTCGGCTTTCGTGGGTTGCTTTCCCCTGCGCCGGCGGCCATCGTCGGAGCCGGGGGGGAATGCCTCGCCTTCGGCCGTGGTGGGCAAGTCGGCGTCGAGGGCGTTCCACGCCAGGTCCATCGTGTGGCTGCCCATGTCGCCGATCTGGCCGCTCCCGAAGTCCCAGTACATGTTCCAGCTCAGGCAGTTGGCCCCTGGGCCGCCCTTGAAGTAGCCCGCGTTGTAGGGGTGATAGGACACCGGCCCGAGCCACAGGTCGTAGTGCAGGGTCTTCGGCGGCTCGCCCTCTCCGGGCAGGTAGCCGGGGCGGCGGATCTGGCGGTTGCCCCAGGCGTAGGCGGCCTTGAGCTCGCCGATGGCGCCGTCGACGACCAGCTCGCGGACGCGATTGAAGTTCTCGATGGCGTGGCGCTGGGTGCCGACCTGGGTCGCGAGCTTGTCCTTCTTCTTGAGGTACTTGGCGCGGACGACGCGGCATTCCTCGACGGTGTTGCCGATGGGCTTCTCGCAGTAGACGTGCATGTCGCGGTTGAGCGCCCAGTTGGCGATGAAGGCGTGGGTGAAGTCGGTGGTCGAGCAGATGACGGCGTTGATGTCCTTCTGCTCGAGGCACTTGCGCCAGTCGACGTATGTCTTGGCCTTGGGGAATCGCTTCGCGCCGGAGGCCAGGTGGTTCTCATCGACGTCGCAGAGGGCGACGATGTTCTCGCTGCCGACGGAGCCGAAGTGGGCGTTGGCTCGGCCCCAGGTGCCGATGAACGCGATGTTGAGCTTCTTGCTCGGCGCGTTGGCGCCGAGTGCCCCGCTCTGGAGCACGACGAGACCCGCTCCCGCGGTCGCCATCGTGCTAAGAAACTGCCGCCGCTGCATCGTCTTCTTCGTCATCGGCTCCGCCTCCTTCCGAGATGTGGCTGGGTCGAACGCGAATAGTATAGCAAATCTGGCCGCCAGGTCTATTGCGTCTTCCCGGCCCAGCCGGGCTACTGCCTCTTCGCGTGCAGCGCGAGCATCGCCTTGCCGAAGGCCGTGCCGACGCGGGTGAAGAACTTGGCGCTGCCGAGGTAGTGGTAGGGGCGATCCGAGCCGACCTTCTTCCACTCCTCGAGGTGCTTGCTCCAGCCTTTCCTGTAGACGGCGTCGGCCTCGAGGTCCCAGAACTGGTCGGTCTGGACGATGGCGACGTTGCCCTTGAACTCGGGGATCGCGCCCATCGAGGCCTGGGCCTCCTTGATCTTGGCCATGTTGCCGCTGGCGGGCTTGGGGCCGTTGTGGCCCATGACGCCGATCACGAAGGGCAGCTTCGGCGCCTTGAGATCCTTGCGGACGTCGCGGATGAAGTTGGCCATGTGCGTGGCGTAGCCGGCGGCGAAGTCGGTGTCGAACATGTCGTTCCAGCCCTGGAACCACACGAATCCCGCGATCTCGTAGCCCTGCCCCGCATAGTCGGGAAAGCGGGTCTTGAGCTCCTTCAGGCACGTCTCGACCTCGGCCATCATGTCGCGGTAGAACTTCCCGTATCCCGCCTTGACGTCGTCGAGGGAGACCTCGGGGCGCTTCCGCCTGCGGTTGGATTCGTTGGTCTTCGTGAGGATCGCCTGGAGCTTCTCATCGCTCGGCAGGCCGGAGCTTGGCGGGCGGAAGTCGCGGCCCAGGCTCTTCCCGCCCCACGCCGTCTTGATGATGAGCACTTGCTCCTCGAAGTGGTCGCCCACGGCGTTGCCAAACTCGAGCTCCGGCCCGATGCGGCCCGGCGAGCCGAAGCCCACGGTGAGATTGCCCTTGCGGTTGAGGAAGTTGATCCACACGTCGTCGCGGACCACCCACTTGCCGTCCTTGTGGAGGTGGGCGAAGAGGGCTTTGGTCTCGGGCGCCTTGATCTGGTGCTCGAGCAGGACGATTTGCGCCTTCCCCTCCATATTCGACTGGCCGGCGAGGATAAACACCTTCACCGGCCCCTTGGCCGCGTGGGCCTCGCGCGCAAGCCCCGCGCACCCCACCACCATCGCCGCGACGAGCAGTCCTCGCATCGCTACGCGCACGCTTCGCATGACCATGCACTCCAAGCAAGTTCGCCGGGCCGTGGGACCCGAAACACCGGAAGACTCCATCACGAGGCGTTGTACACGGGATTCGCTGCGCCTGCAAGCGCGGGCGCGGCTGTGGAGCTGATGAAAGACGTTGGCTTGGGGTGATCTCACCGCTCCGCTGGGTGCCAAAGCGGTGTCCCCGCCTCCGGCGGGGCTGACACACGCACTCCAAAGCCGCTTCGCGGCGAAGACCCACGCATCTGGCGCTCGAGGCGGGACCCTTGGCATGCGTGCGGCAGCCCCGCCGGAGGCGGGGAAGACGCCGCCCTGAGCAGGATCTGTGCACGGTTCCCGGGCGGGATGCGGGGCGGCGAAACGCCTTCGCCAAGGCTCCGGCGGCCTGTCGCCCCGCCCACCGCGCTCGGCGAGGGTGGGGCGCTCGGCCGGTCTGCCACCCAGCATCCCTCCTCACTCCGTTCCCCTCTTCCTCCTTCCTTCCTCCTTCCTCCTTCTTCCTCTTCCTCCGCCGCTCCGTTTCGCGTTCCTTCGCGTGTTTCGCGGGCCATTTCTTCTCTGCTACTTCGCCAGCAGCTTCCGCCAGTCGCGGCCGTCGGCGAGCCAGTCGAGGGTGAAGCGGGCGACGGCGATGCTCTCGTAGAGCTTCTTCTGGCCACGCTCGAAGAGCAGATAGACGGTGCCGTCCTTGGCGGCCGAGAGCGAGGAGTAGGCGCTGGGGCCTTTCCAAACCAGGCGCTTGATGGGCCACGTCTTGGCGCCGTCGAAGCTCGCCCACACGGTCATCTTGAAGCGATGGCCGCCCGGCTCGTCGGGCGTGCTGAAGAGCAGGACGTCCTTGCCGCCCGTGGCCTCGGGGGGCACGCGCACCAGGCCGGCGTTGCAGCCGTAGCTGGGCTTGGTGCCGTACTTGAAGTAGAAGGGCTGGCCGACCTCGAAGAGGTCCTGGGAGGTCTCCCAGTCGGTCCACATGAGGCCGCCGTTATGGCTCCAGGAGATGCGGCGGCGGTGGTCGACGGCCATGTGGCAGCGGGAGTTGTAGTAGATGCGGCCGTCGCTCAGCTCGGCGAGAGTGCCCTCGCCCGTGCCGCTCTGCACGGGGGCGCTCACCTGCCAGGTCTTGCCGCGGTCGTCGCTGATGATGGCGCAGTTGTAGTTGTAGGGCCACCACTCCTGGTCGTTGTTGCCCTTGGGCGGCTGGCAGCGGGCGGGCATGACCAGGCGGCCCTTGTGCTTGCCGTGACGCAGGGTGATGCCCGATTCCGAGCACGAGGTGTTTGTCGGCACGCCGCTGTCCGGGCTGCCGTGGCCCATGGGGTTGGGCTTGACGACGATGCTCTCGCGCGTCCACGTGGCGCCGTGGTCGCTGCTGCGCCACAGGTAGCCCTTGCCCGCGCGCACCACCAGCACGTCGCCCGTCACCTCATCGACGATGGCGTTGCCGCCCGCATCGGGTCCGACCGCGCGGGCCTCCGACCACGTCTTCCCCCCGTCGGTGCTGCGGCGCAGCAGATGGCCGCTCTTGCCGAAGGCCAACACCGCCCCATCGGCCGCCACCACGATCTTGGGGATGCGCACCCCCTTGAAGAGATCCTGAATCTCGACGTCAGCCGCCATCGCGGATCCCCCTGCCTGGCCGGCGAGCGACCTCCCTGCCAGCATGCCCAGGCAGAAAGCCGATAGAAGTGTCAGCACCAAACGCAGTCTCATCTGCTTCATCACAAGCTCCCAGTCAGCGTGTCGGAGCGTCGGCATCCGCCGACTCGGCCTCGCTGAGGAACACAAGGCGAGTGGAAGAAGGAGAAAACGCTTCCAGGCTTGGCCTCTTCTCCGAGTCACGCGTCACGCATCCCGCGTCATGCCTCCTGGATCAGCTTGAGCTTGAGGCGCTGGCAGAGCTCGGTGACGTGGGGCGCGAGGTCGCCGTAGAAGGTGACGCGGTGCCAGCCTTTGGGCCAGCGCTCGGTGAGCTTCTCGATGTCGCCCTTGAGGGTGGCCTCGAGCTTGGTGCGGCAGGCCAGGTCGCTGGGGTTGTTGCCGACCGTCTTGGCCTGGTGCATGAGCACCTCCCGCGCGACCGGGTCGATCTCGAGGGTGGTCGTCAGGTAGCCCGGCGGCAGCAGCGCCTGGACGCACGCGCCCTTGCGGTCCTCGGAGTGGGTGCGGATGCGGTAGGGGCTCGCCGCCCCCTTGGGTCCGAAGGGCCGGGTCATGGCGACGCAGTGGGCGTAGATGACTTGGTTCTTCGAGGTGTCGATCACGGGGTCGGAGATGTAGCCCGGCCTGTGAACGAGCGCGCCCAGGGTGGCCATGGTGAGGGCCGACATCTGATCGGCCTCGCAGCCGCCGACCAGGCCGTCGTTGTTGAGCTGGCTGAAGCCGAGGCACGGATATGCCTTGAGGTGGCCGCCGTAGAATCCGCCGAGGCAGTTGACGCTGATGCCGCTGGCTCCGTGCTGGTCCATCAACTGCTTCATAGCGAGGTACATGGCGCCGGAGCGCTCGATCTCGTCGCGCTTGGGCTCGACGACCTCCTTGGCCTGCGCCATCCAGCGGTCGGCGAATGCCTTGGCGGCGGCAGGGTCGGCCTGGGCGTAGGCGGCGGCCACGTCCTTGAAGCCGATGGGGATGAAGGTCACGCCGACGACCTGCTGTGCGGCCTTGCGGAACCGGTCGCCGCCCCATCCACCGCCCACGACGATGAGCTTGGTCTCGCGCAGTCGCTTGAGCGCCCCGTCGAAGTCGGGCGCGGGCACGGCGTCGGCCTTGCAGGTCCAGTCGGCGTCCTTGGGCGTGCGCCCCCGTCGCGTGGCGCGGAAGGCGGCGGCCACGTCGGCGGCCGTCTTGCCCTGCTTGAGGAGGGTGAACTGCCTGGCCGACGCGGCGATGTCCTCGTCCCTCGACGAGCTGACCCAGTCGACAGGCTTGCCGAGCTTCACGATGGCGCGCAGGCGGGTGAGGAACAGGCCCGAGCCGCCGAACAGGTTGTCGACGAGCAGCGTAGGCTTGCCCGTGGAGCAGAGCTTGCCCACGTCGTTCCGCCAGCCGAGCCCCTGGATGCAGACGACATAGCCGTCGACCTCGGCGTTGCCTTTGAGCACGCGGGCGACGGTCTTCTCCTTCGACCGCTCGTTCACCTGCATCGGGAGGAACTGAACGTCGGGGCAGCCCTGGGTGAGGGCGTTGATGATCTCGGTGCGGCGGGCGTCGAAGTCGTAGCCGATGTTGGGCCAGATGGGCCGGTCGCTTAGGGTCTCGCAGAAGACGAGGCGCACCTTCGGCTTGTCGGCGGCCCCCTGGGCGGCCCAGGACGGCTCCGGTGCCAGAAGCACCGCGCTCGCGGCGCATCCCGCGCACGCTCCGCGCGAGAGGAACCGCCGGCGGCTCATCTCCGGGCAAGACAATCGCACTCGACCCATAGCGATGCTCCTAACCAACCCGCTTGCGCGGCCTGCAAAGGGCCGAGCGACGAGCGGAAGATGAGAAGGCTCCCCACCGCTCCCTCTTCTCCGAGTCACGCATCACGCGTCACGCGTCACCCATTCAGCGTCCAGCCATCGCGGTACTTCTTGCTGATGAGTGCGTTGGCGGCGGCGTTGTCGGTGACGACGCCTTTGGCTCCGTCGTACTTGATCTTCTTGCCGACGCGGTAGGCGACGAGGCCGAGGAGCATGGTCTCGATGAGCTTTCCGCCGTAGTCGAAGTCGCACGAGGTCTTGAGATCGCCCTTGGCGGCGTCGACCCACTCGCGCTGGAAGTGGCCGAGGGGCGGCAGCACCTTGTCCTTGGTCCGCGGCTTGAAATAGGTCATGTCGTCGCGGCTGCCGAAGGGGATGACGATGCGGGAGCTGAAGTCGGCGATGATGAAGCCGTTGGCGCCCTTGAACATGGCCCCGTGGCCGATCTTCTTGAGATCGACGTAGCCCCGCGGCGTCCGCGGCATCATGCCGCCCTGATACCAGTGCAGGCGGACGGCGGGGCGCCAGTCGTTCTTGGGGATGTCCCACGAGGTGTGGAGCTCGACCGGCGTGACCTCGGGGTTGAACTTCTCGCCCTCCCCCTCGGCGGTGGTGGGCAGATCGGCGTCGAGGGCGTTCCAGGCCAGATCCATCGTGTGGCTGCCCATGTCGCCCACCTGGCCGCTGCCGAAGTCCCAGTACATGTTCCAGCTCAGGCATCCGCGGAAGTAGCCGGGGTTGTAGGGGTGGAAGGGCGAGGGGCCGAGCCAGAGGTCGTAGTGGAGATGCTTGGGCGGCTCGCCCTGCTTAGGAAGATAGCCCTTGCGGCGGAGCTGGCGGTTGCCCCAGGCATAGGCCGACTTCAGCTCGCCAATGGCGCCGTCGACGACCAGCTCGCGGACGCGATTGAAGTTCTCGATCTGGTGGCGCTGGGTGCCGACCTGGGTCGCCAGCTTGTCCTTCTTCTTCAGGTAGTTGGCGCGGACGACGCGGCATTCCTCGACGGTGTTGCCCAGGGGCTTCTCGCAGTAGACGTGGAGATCGCGGTTGAGCGCCCAGTTGGCGACGAAGGCGTGGGTGTGGTCGGTGGTGCAGCAGATGACGGCGTCGAGGCCCTTCTGCTCGAGGCACTTGCGCCAGTCGATGTGCTTCTGCGCCTTGGGGAACCGCTTGCCGGTCTTCTCGAGGGTCTGCTCGTTCACGTCGCACAGCGCCACGATATTCTCGTTCGCCGCCGTGCCCATGTGAGCGCGGGCTCGGCCTCCGGCGCCGATCATGGCGATGTGGAGCTTCTTGCTCGGCGCATCGGCGCCCAGCAGGCCGCTGCGCAGCACCACCAGCCCGCCGATCGCTCCCGCGGCTGAGGCCAGGAAGCCGCGTCGTCCGACCCGCTCCGTCCTCTTCCCTCGCACGGTAGGCTCTTGAGTGCTCATCGGCTCTCGCCTCCTTGCTCCTGGGTTCCTGGGGCGTCCACGTCGCGCTCCGCCACAGCGTATCGGGAATGCCAGTTCCGATCAACCGCGCCGGGCGACGACTCGGATCGCGGCCTCGGGACAATCGTGCTCGCAGAGCCCGCAGCCTGTGCAGCGCCGCTCTCTGACGTACGGGCGAGGGATGCGCGTGGGCGTCGGCCGCAGCTCGATCGCATCGTACTCACGCGGACAAATGTCCCGGCAGATGAGACACCGCTCGTCGCGAGCCCAGGGCAGACACCGCGAGCGGTCGATGACGGCGAGGCCGATTCGGATGCCCGGCTTGCCTGCCGCCGCGAACCGCGCGATCGCCCCCGTGGGGCAGGCATCGCCGCAGGCAGTGCAATCCGGTAAACAGGCACCCACTTGCGGCACCAACTGCGGAGTGAAGACCGCGTCCAGCCGACTTGCCCGCACGAGTGGCAACAGGCCGCCTGTCGGGCAGACAGCCAGGCACGTGCCACACCCGATGCATCGCGCCACGAGATCCTGCTCGGTCGCTGCGCCGGGCGGCCGCAGCGGTCCACGAGCCGACCGGGGCCGCACCAGCAGCCCCGCCCCGCCGCCGACCGCGAGTGAGGCGAGCAAGCCGCGTCGCGAGAGCCCGGTCCGCCTGCCGCTGTCCGGACTCTGGCCTGCGCGCACCGAGGGCCTCGCGAAGCGGAACGCGATGGCCCGCTCGGCGCAGGCAGCTTCGCACCGCCGGCAGCCGATGCAGTGGGTGGGCGAGCTGTCCGTGGGCGCGTTCCCCATCGGGCAGGCCGCCGAGCACGCGCCGCATTGCGTGCACGAGCCTGCCATGCGCCGCCGATACGGAGCAACGCGCGCCAGCAGCGACAAGCCGGCGCCCAGTGGACAGAGGGCCCGACACCACAGACGCGGCGCGAGCAACGCAGTCCCGATGGCTGCCGCCACGAGCGCCCAGCAGATGGCCGCGGCGAGAGAGGCCTGCGGCGCGCCGCGCGCCAGGTGCAGCGCGCGTGAGCTCATCGCCAGCGGGTCGAGCCAGCCACCGAAGTTCACGCCGACCGCCGCCGCGCCCAGCAACGCCGCGAGCACCCAGAACCTGGCCTCGAAGGCCCATCGCGGCAGCCTCATCCCTGGACGACGGCCCCGCAGACGGCCCGCGCCGTCGATGGCCGTGCCCAGCGGACACGCCCAGCCGCAGAATACCGACCCAAAGATCGCTGTGACAATGAGCAACCCAAGAGCGACCCATCCATAGGGCGCGAGGGCGCGCGCCGCGACCGAGCTCAGCAACCAGGCCAGCGGATCAAGCCGCAGGAACAGATCGTAAGGCAGCGGCGATGGCCACCCGAGCCGAGCCGCAAGCGCCAGATAGACGAACACGCCGAGGCAAACCAACTGGACCCCGGCGCGCACCCAGACCCACTTGGTCGCTTTCGGCTGAGCCCGATCCGTCATGATGGACCGAAGTCTACCACCCCTCGATGCGGCGGATCAAGCACAAGCGCCGGCTGCGCCTGGTCGAGGCTGGTGCCGTTAGCCAGGCCGGTATCCCTGGATATCCAGATTCGTGAGACCCGCTTCCTTCGCCGCCCTTGCCGCTTCGTCGTATTCCTCGCGCGTTATCTTCCGCGAGATCTCCGGATAGTCGAAAGCCTTGTGCGTCGGTGTGTACTGGGACATAAGGTTGAGGTAAGTGTCTTTGGGGAGGTTCTTCGCTATCCATTGGATCACTTCCCTCGCCCCGCTGACACGGTTTGGCATGACCAGGTGACGTATCATCAGCCCTCGGTACATGAGCCCGTCGCTGGCAGGCTTCGCCACGCCGACCTGACGGTGCATTTCGAGCAGGGCCATCTTGGTCAGCTCTGGATAAGTCTCCGAGGACGAGTAGGTCTCCGCCACCTCAGGCCGCGTGCGCTCGAAGTCGGGCGGGGCGCAGGTCGAGTACTTCGCCGCCATCTCACCGCTAGCGTACTTCATATCGGGCAGGTAGATATCGACGATGCCGTCGAGCTTCTTCAGGATCTCCATGGACTCCCACCCGCAGGTATTGTAGACGAGGGGGAGTCGCAAGCCTCTGGCCGCCGCGATATCGAGCGCACGGACAATGTGCGCGGAGTAGTGGGTCGGGGTGACGACGTTGATGTTGTGGCATCCCTTCCCTTGAAGCGCGAGCATCATCCGCGCGATATCCTCGATGCTTCTGCGGGTTCCCTGTCCCTGGAGGCTGATCTCGTAGTTGATGCAGAAGACACACCGGAGCCCGCAGTGGGAGAAGAAGATGGTCCCCGAGCCTCCGCGACCGACGAGCGGCCTCTCCTCCCCGAAGTGCGGGTGGTAGGATGAGATGACGAGGTCAGAACCGCTGTCGCAGAATCCCTTCTTCCCGCCGTGTCGATCGACCCCACACGTCCTCGGGCAGAGCTTGCAGGGCTTCATCCGCTTCCAGAGTGCCTCTCCTCGTTTCTTCAGCTCCCCGTTCTTGTGGAGCTTCACGTACCCGGGCTCGAACGCCCCATCGACCTCGGCCGCCCGTGCGCCCGGGACAGGCCCTTTGCGGTCGCCGCCAGGGGGGTCGGACGGCGGCGCCGCTCTCTCTCCTTCCCCGCATCCCGCGCACACGGAGCCCGCTACTGCCAGGCACGATTCAATGAACCGTCTTCTCGAGTGCTCCTGCATTGCACATCCCTTCCGAGCCACCCCTTTCCTCGATCATAGGCGCCGGCCATCGCGATGTCAACGGTTCCTGGCCCTGATCGGGGGGCCTCACGCAGAGGGAGCAGAGGCGGAGGATGGAACCGCAGATGCACGCGGATGAAGAGAGAAGAAATCAACAGCAGGCAGGACGCGAGGACGCGCCCTTCCCATCATCGGGCATCCTGTATCCAGCATCCAGTTGGCTGGCTCAGAAGTCATCGCACTCGCGGTACGCCGCGATGACGGCCTCCTCGCCCTCCTTGCCGGGCTTCGAGTTGCCGTGCTCCATGCCGATGACGCCCTTGTAGCCCTTGTCATGGAGCCACTTGAAGATGTTGCGGTAGTTGATCTCGCCGGTGGTGGGCTCCTTGCGGCCCGGGTTGTCGCCGACCTGGATGTAGGCGATCTCGCTCCAGGCCTTCTCCATGTTGGGGATCAGGTTGCCTTCCTGGATCTGCGCGTGGTAGAGGTCGTCGAGAATCTTGCACGACGGGCTGCCCACGCCCTTGCAGATGAGATAGGCCTGCGGCACCTTGCGCAGGAAGAGGCCAGGATGGTTCGCCCACCAGTTGAGCGGCTCGAGCACCATGACGAGGCCGGCCGGCTCGAAGACGCCGGACGCGACCTTGAGATTCTCGATGCAGTTGGCCGTCATGTAGTCCCACTCGAGGCGCTGGTCCACGCCGCCCGGCACGACGGTGGTCCACTTGGCATGGACCCGCTTGGCGACCTCGATGTAGCCCTTGGCCTTCTGGGCAATCTCGGCCTTCATCTTCGCCGGCGGCTGCACGAGGCTGCCGAGGCCCGAGACGAAGACGCCCATGGTCATGCCGAGGCGCTGCATCTCGGCGCCGATCTGGGTCTGGAGCTCGGGGCTCTTGCGGGGCATGCCGTTGTCCTCCCAGGCGTGGAAGCCCTGGTCGGCGGCGAACTTGAGCTGGTCGATGGGGTCCTTGCCCGCGCTGTGGCGGAACATGTTGAAGTGGGGCGCATACTTCATCTTGAACTTGCCGCCCGCGGCCCCCTGTGCCTTGGCGGCGGCCGCAACCACGGCGGCGCCGACGCCCAGTCCTGCGGCCTTCACGGCATCTCGACGATTCATCGGCCTGTCTCCACAGAGCGAGAGGAGGGATTCCTGCGACGCCCGATGCCCCGAGTCATACTCGCCACGGGCCGGCGGGTCAAGGGAGCAAAGAGAAGAGAGCGGTCCGCAGATTGCGCAGATTGACGCAGAGAAGAGAACAGGAGGAGGAATGAAGAGCGGACAGAAGAGATGGGATCACGGATTGCACGGATGGCACGGATGGGAGAGGAAGAGGATGAAGGACAAAGGACGGAGAAGAGAGGGTCCGCAGATTGCGCCGATTGACGCAGAGAAGAGAAGAAGAGGAGAAGGGATGAAGAGCGGACAGAAGGCCAGGAGCGCAGATGCGGAGCGGGGCAGAGATGCCAGATGCCGAATGCCAGATGCCAGATCGCCGAGGTGGGATGGCGGAGGCGGGAGGCCCAGCCACCGCACTGCCTCTGGCTCGCCCAGAATCCAGTACGCAGTTCCCAGGATCCAGCATCCTGCATCCAGTATCCAGCATCCAGCATCCAGTATCCAGCATCCAGTATCCAGCATCCAGCATCCAGCATCCGGTATCCAGCATCCAGCATCCAGCATCCAATATCCAGCATCCAATATCCAGCATCCAGCATCCAGTATCCAGCATCCAGCATCCAGCATCCAGCATCCAGTATCCAGCATCCAGCATCCA
>JADHXT010000077.1 GCA_016782825.1 Candidatus Brocadiia bacterium
CGGGGCGGGCAGGTCCTCCGCCGAGACCTTCGGCCGGACCTCCTCGGGGACCTTGCCGGCCTCCAGTGTGATCTGGTCGAGCGCGCCGTGGAACAACCCGCGGCCCTTGCCCGGCACGGCGCGAAACCACACGCCGGCATACTGCGCGTCGGTGAAGTGGCGGGAGAGCAGCTCCATCGCCTTCTGCCACGTCTTCCCGTCGGCGGAGGTGAATGACTCGTACCGTTTGCCGCGCCGCACGATCCGCAGCCATCGGTGGTCCGCCGGGAAAGAGGGGATGCACATGCGGCTGCCGCCGAGGTCCTCGTGGTCGGGCCAGCCCTTCATCCCGCGGCCGGCCGTCAGGTAGATCCCGAAGCCGTACTCGCTGAAGGTGGCCTCGAGGCCCTGGTCCGGCCGCTTTCCCCTGACGTTGCTGGTGTAGAGTCCCACCCAGTTCTGGTCGTAGACGCCGTTCTCCCGCGTGCGGAGAGCGACGTCGGCGATGTGCGCGGTGAGGGTGAAGTCGCCCTTCACCTTCTGGTATCCCACGCAGGCGCCCTCGCCCGTGAAGGAGACCGTGCCGTCCTTGTAGCGGGCGCCGAGGGGGAACTTGTGGCCGAGCCGGACGAACTCCCACGGGCCGTCGGAGTAGTTGCGGGTCTCGAACTCCAGCACGTTGCCGGCATCCACGGAGTGGTGGCCGTCGTACCAGAGCCGCGCCCAGATCCGGTTCGCTTCGGCAGGAAAGAGACCTTCGAAGAGCAGGGAGCCGTCGTCGCGCAGGTCGGCCCTCCCGGCGGTCTTGAGCAGCATGTTGCCGGAGTAGAGCTGGAGCTTCTCGAGCTGTCGCCTCCGCATCGCTGGTACGGCGCGGATCTTGACCCAGTTGTCCTCCGCGACGCCATTGGCCACGGGGCTCTCGAGGGCCAGCGCGAGGGAGGGGCGACGGCCGTCGTCGGCGCACGCGAAGTCGGCCTCGGTCAGCCGGCGTAGCCCGAAGCCCGGGCCTTCCCAGCGGATCGAGATCCGGTCGGGCAGGCCGGCGTGGTGCCGGCGGCCTGCGCCCTTGAAGTAGAGCAGCTCGAAGGCGTGCAGGCCCTGCTTCAGCGCGACCGGATACTGCCTCGGCGAGCGGCTGTGGAGGCCGTCGTTGTCCGCGACCACCTTGCCGCCGAGGCGCATGCGGCTGCCGTCGCACGTGCCGTAGGAGAACACGTAGAGCCCGTCGGCGGGCGCGCGCAGGTAGCCCGTGTAGCGCAGCGCGTAGAGCTTCTCGCGGTCCTGACGCACCGTGTCGTCGAGGCCACTGACGCGGCCCTCTCGCACTGGGGCGAGCGCGGCGAAATCAGGCAACGCCCGCCACTCGGTGTTCGCGGGTGGCTCGTAGTAGGCATACTCCAGTCCTGCCGCCACCTTGGCCGTCTCCGCCGCGTGTCCGAGCTTGGTTCCCCCGACGGGGATCGTGACCGAGGTCCGCTGGTCGAAGATGTCGGTCACCGTCAGCCGCACGCTCTTCGCCTCCCGCGGCGTGTCCATGCGCCGGGCCAGGATGTAGGGCGCATTGTCCTGGTGCACCGCCATCGGCTCTCCGTCCGCCTGCGGGTTGTCGAACACCTCGAGCCTGTAGCCGAGCTGAGGCGATGCGCCCTTGGGGATCGACCATTTCACGGCCACCTGGCGGCCGCTGGCGACGGCCGACGCGTCGGCGATCGCCGGCGGGTCGAGCTGCGGCGCGTCCGGCTGCCTGGTGACGAACTCGCCCCCCTTGTGCTTGGGCGAGTCGGGCTCGGCGCGGTCGTAGCGCAGCACGGTGCCCTCCTCGATGAGCTTGAAGAACTTCGCGCCCCCCGTGCCCACCTTGTCCGCCTTCTGCCACGTGCCGTCCAGGCGGCAGTAGCCCAGCCGGCGCTCGAAGGCGCGGTGCACGCTCGGCGGGCCCAGCGCCTCGACGAAGCCGGAGTTCCCGGCGAAGCCCGTAGCCTTTGCTGGCAGCCGGACCACGCTGTGGGTATGCCACTCGTTCTTCTCCAGGTCCTTGGCCCACCAGCCGACGAAAGCGTGCTCGGCGTCGTCGGTGGCAGGGGGGAAGATGCGCATCACGAAGCGATACCACGCGCCCGGCCGCAGGAAGAGCGCGTCCCCGTGCGCGCCGCCCGAGGCGCCCTCCGCGCCGTAGCCGTGGCTGTAGAAGAGCGGGCCTTCGTGCACGTTGCGCACCTCGCCCCAGTACGACATGAACATCCCCGGCGGCTTCTTCGGCCCTCCGACGGCGATCCCGCCGTAGAAGCTCCCCAGGCGGCGATGGCCCGGGACGAAGCTCATGTACCAGAAGCAGTAGTAGGTGCCCGCATCCCAGGCCGGCCATCGGTGGTCCTTCATCACGATGTCGGCCCCGCGCTGGACGTTTGGCTTCCAGCCTGTGGCATCGGCCTCGAACCCCCTGCACAGGAGCGCCATGGAGACCACAGCCGGCAGAGCCCGAGCCAGCCATCGCTTTGCGTTTGCCAAACGACTCATCTCATGACCTTCCGCTGCAACGGGTCACCCTCCGTTCCAGATCGCGGAGAAGTCGGCGAAGAGGGCGTAGATCGCCAGGACGATCAGCACGAGGGCGATGGCGGCCTTGCCCTTGTGCCTCCACGGGGTCATGTCGACGGCCTTGACGTCGGCCTGGACCCACTCGGTCTCGAGCGGCTTGGCCGCGCCGATGAGCAGCATCAGGACGACGAGCAGCGCGAACACGGCGCCGAGGAAGTGGAACTCGTGGATGTAGTCGGTGAGGTACTTGGACCCCGCGGCGGGGGCCTTCGACGCTTCGTCAGCCACCTCGGCGATCTCCTCCTTGACGCCGTCCGTGACGCTGCTGGCCTCGATCACCCGCGCGGCCGCCGCTGCGTGGCCGGAGGGGATCACGTAGGCGTTGGCGACGGCCAGGCCGTCCTGAGGCGCGAGGGTCAGGAAGAACGCTTCCCTCGCGGGTTCCTCGGAGTCGGTGTCGCCCAGGAGTTCGACCGCCACCTGCTTCGTGGTCTCGCCCGGCGCGAAGGTGAGCGTGCCGCTGGCGGAGCGGTAGTCGGTGCCGGCCTCCGCCGTGCCGTCCTGGGTGGCGTACTTCACGGTCACGGGCTCGTCGGCCGGGCGAGTCAGGTGGACGTGGAACGTCGCCGTCTGTCCATCCCCCTCGACCTGCACTACATCCCTGGCAACGATCTTCGGGTCGGCCTGGCCCAGCGGGATGAAGTAGCCGGCCGCGATGGCCAGGAAGCCGACGATCAGCGCGGCCTTCGCTGCCAGCGGCGGCACCCGCTTGCTGAGCATGCCGATCAGCACCACCGAGAAGATGGGGATGAAGTACAGGCCGTTCATCTTCTGAAGGTAGGCGAAGATGCTGGTGGTGTTGGCCAGCAGCGGCGCGACGCACATGGCCGCGCCGGCAATGATCCAGCCGAAGACCTTGCCCGACCGCACGACCTGATGCTCGGTGGCATTGGGCTTCAGCACCTTGGCATACAGGCCCAGGCTGAAGAGCGTGCAGGTGCTGTTGAGGGCGGAGTTGAAGCTGGAGAGGATCGCGCCGATCATCGCGGCGGCGAAGAAGCCGGTGAGCCACCAGGGCAGGACGTGGCGGACCAGCCGCCCGTAGGTCACGTCGGCCTTGAGGCCCTCGGAGGCGAACAGGGCGAAGGCGATCATGCCCGGCAGCACGAGGTACATCGGCCCGAGCAGCTTCAGCCCGCCGGTCAGCATCACGCCCTTCTGTCCCTCGGCGAGGCTCTTCGCGCCGAAGGTGCGCTGGATGATCTGCTGGTTCGTGCACCAGTAGAACAGGTTGAGCAGCAGGATGCCGGTGAAGATGGTGTGGAACGGCACGGAGGAGCCGGCGCCGCCGAGCGAGTTGAACCGGGCGCTCTGCCCCTCGCGAATAGCGGTCCACCCCGCGAAGAACTCGCCTCCGCCGAGGGCCGACAGCGCGAAGTACGTGATGAGGAACCCACCGACCAGCAACCCGATGCCGTTGAGCGTGTCGGACACCGCGACGGTGCGCAGGCCGCCGAACAGCGCGTACATCGAGCCGATGAGACCGACGACCCAAACGATGAGCCACAGGGCCGCGGTCTCGCTGATCCCCAGCATTCCCTGGACGTCGAGGATCCCCATCATGCCCCGCGCGCCGGTGTAGAGGATGATCGGCAGCAGGATCGTCGCGTAGGCCACCAGGAAGATCAGGTTGGTGATGACCTGCGCCTGATGGTCGAAGCGGATCTCGAGATACTCCGGCACCGTCGCGACGCCGCTCTTGAGGAAGCGCGGCAGAAAGAACAGCCCCATCGTCACCAGGGCCAGGACGGCGACCACCTCCCACACCATGACGCAAAAGCCGTCGATGAAGGCCGCGCCGTTCAGCCCGACCATCTGCTCGGTGGACAGGTTGGTCAGCAGCAGCGACCCGGCGATCAGGGGGAAGGTGAGCGAACGGCCCGCCAGGAAGTAGCCCGTGGACGACGCGTGGTCCTGCTTGCGGGTGATCAGCCACGTGATGAGGCCCACCAGCCCCGTGAAGAAGACGAACGTGATCAGTGTGGCGGCGTGCATGGGGTCGCGATCTCCAAAACGGTTCCGGGGGCACCTGCTCTACTTGCGGGTGGCCACCTCGAAGTACTTGGCGCAGCGGGCGACGACGTCGGGCATCTGGCCGGCCAGGTCGTGCTTCTCGGCGATGTCGCTCTCCAGGTCGTAGAGGGCGAAGCGGTCCTTGCCGCGGGGGTGGAGCTTCCACTTGCCCACGCGGACGGCCCAGATCCAGTAGAAGTACTCGTGCTTCTTCTGGGCCTCTGGCCGCCCGAGGAGCTCCGGCAGGTAGCTGATGCCGTCGATGTCCGTGGGCGGCGCGATCCCGGCCAGCTCGCAGGCGGTCGGCAGGAAGTCCCAGAAGGCGCTCGGGTGGCCGCTGGTGCGGCCCGGCTGGATCTTGCCCGGCCAGCGCGCGATCATGGGCACACGAATCCCGCCCTCACGCAGGCTGCGCTTGTGGCCGGAGAGCGGCCCCGTGCTGTTGAGGAACTTGAGGCTCTGCCCGCCCTCGGGGGACGGGCCGTTGTCGCTGCTGAAGAGCACGAGGGTGCTCTCGCTCAGCTTCAGCTCGTCGAGCAGATCGAGGATGCGGCCGATGCTGCGGTCCATGCGCGAGATCATCCCGGCATAGGTCGCGTTGGGATGGCTCTGGCCGCAGTAGCCCGCCTTGTACTGGCTGCCGTAGCCGCCACCGCCGGTGTTCCCCTTCCCCTCGATCTTGGGCGTCTCCGGCCAGCCCAGCTTCAGGTAGGGCGCCAGGGAGTCCTCGGGCACCGTCAGCTCGGCGTGGGGGATGCAGAAGGGCAGGTAGAGGAAGAAGGGATGGTCCTTGTTGGCCTTGATCCAGCCGATCGCCTCCTTGACGAGCTCGTCGTGGCTGTAGGTGCCCTCGCCTTTCTTGTACTCGCCGTTCACCCGCAGGTTGTGGTTCTTCGGGTAGAGCACCTTCTGGTCGTTCCGCCACAGATACTCGGGGTAGTAGAAGTGAGCAAAGCCCTGGTTGTCGAAGCCGAAGAAGTGGTCGAAGCCCTTGCGGTTGGGGCTGCCGGGGTGCCCCGGCCGTCCCACCAGTCCCCACTTGCCGATCATGCAGGTCCGGTATCCCGCCTTCTTCAGGAGCATGGGAACGGTGACATCGCTCGCCCTCAGCCTTCCGCCGTTGCCCTTGACCGACGCGTGTCCCATGTGCTTGCCCGTCATCAGGGCGCAGCGCGACGGCGAGCAGACGGTGAAGCCCGCATAGTGGCTGGTGAAGCGGATGCCCTCGCGGGCCATCTGGTCGAGACGCGGCGTCTTGATCTTCTTCTGCCCGTAGCACCCCAGGTCGCCGTAGCCCAGGTCGTCGGCCAGGATGAAGACGATGTTCGGGCGTCGCGGAGCGTCTGCTGCGGCCGTGGCTTCAGCCAGCAATGGCGCCGTGGTGCACCCGGCCAGGGCCCCCAGGAAGCGTCTGCGGTTCATTGTGTGTCCTTTGCCCGCGGTGTCCGTGCCGTCCTCGGCCTGCGGACCTCCAGGGGAACGGTTCCTGCCTCTCTGTTCCCTAGCGACGCTTGACGCGGTAGGCGGCCTGGTCCCTCTTGACCGTTGCCCGCCACTCGTTCCCCCAAGCGGCCAGCCGCGCCAGCACCTCCGGCTCTTTGTCGGTGATGTCGATGTCCTTCTTCTGCTCCTCGTCGAAGCGGAAGAGGCGGCCTTTCTGGAGGATGTGCTCGTTGTCGATCAGCCGCACCTGCTGGCCGGAGACGAGCGGGATCGGCTTCGGCCGGCGCCTCATCCTGCCATCGATCAGCGGCAGCAGGCTGATGCCGTCGATCGGCTCGAGCTGGTCGGGCATCTTGATGCCCAGCAAGTCGAGGACCGTCGGGTAGAAGTCCATCGTGCAGGCCGGCACGCTGGTGACGAAGGGCTTGGGAACCCGCGCGGGCCATTCGAGGATGCCCGGCACGCGCGTGCCGCCTTCGGTCAGCCATTTCTTGCCGCCAGGCAGCCCGCCTGTGGACAAGGGGAATGCCCCGCCGTTGTCCGAGCAGAACCATAGCATCGTGTTGTCGGCAATCTCCAGGTCCCGCAGCGCCTTGCGCAGCCGGCCCATGTTGCGATCCACTGCGGCGAGCTCGCCGTAGTAGTTCGCCCTTTTTCCGCCGTACTTGGCGTAGGGGGCGGCGTCTTCGGGCGTCGCCTTGTGCGGCCCGTGAGGCGAGGGGAACCAGATGGCGGCGAGGAAGGGCTTCTCGTTAGCCGCCTGGCGGCCGATCCACTCCAGCGCGACGTCCATGAGCACGTCCGCCGTGTCGCCCTGTCGCGGAGGGGCCTTCCGGCCGTTGTGGTAGATGTGCTCGTGGCCGATGTCGTACCAGTTCCCGGCGGAGACCCACTCGTCGAAGCCCTGGTTGCCGGGATGCCGCGGCTTGGGGCAGAAGCTCTCGGGCAGGCCGCGGCCGGTGCCGCCCGCGGCGTTGGGGATGCCGCCCAGGTGCCACTTGCCGAAGTGGCCCGTGGCGTACCCGGCCGTCCGAACGGCCTCGGCGATGGTGACCTCGCGCAGCGGCAGATCATGCCCCCAGGACATGCAGCGGTAGCGCACCGGACTTCGCCCGGTGAGGCAGCTTGCCCGCGTGGGCGAGCAGAGGGGGTGGGCCGCATAGAAACGGTCGAAGCGGATGCCTGCCGCAGCCATCGCATCCAGGTTCGGCGTCTTGAGGTGTGGGTGGCCGTTGTAGCTCGTGTCGCCCCAGCCCTGGTCGTCCGTCATGCAGAGGATGATGTTCGTCCGTGGGGATGTGCTCGCGGCCCTGACCGGCAGGCGTGCTGTGAGCAGCGCGGTCAGCGCGGCGCGTGAAGTCGCCTTCAGGAACTCGTGCCGTGTCATGGTCAGCGCCTCCGTCTTCCCCACTCGCCTTTCTCCTTCCTACGCCGACCTTGGGCAGGACGCGAGGCCGATCACCGTGTCGGCGCCGCCGTAGTAGAGCATCCACCGGCCCTTGAAGAAGACCAGGCCGTTGGCGACGGTTGTGTTGCCGGTCATGCCCCGCTTCTCCCACTCGCATTCCGGGTAGAGGAACGGCTCCTTCTGCTCCTTCAGCACGGTCTTGCGGTCCGTGCGGTCGATCAGGGCCTGGCGGAGCACCCAGGCGCCGAGCGCGTGATGTCCTCCCTGCGTCATCAGCAGGATGCCGTCGTCGCGCAGCAGGGCGATGGCGCCGGCCTCGCGGCCGCCTCCCGGCCACACCGCCTTGCCGGCCGGCGTCCAGTCGATGAGGTTCTCGCTCCAGGCGATGCCGCAGGGATGGGTGTAGTACATCCAGTACTTGCCATCGATCTTCGCGGCGATCAGGCGGTCCCCCTGGAACCGGGAGACTACCACGCCGCTGCGCGATCCGTAGACCTTCTCCGGCGCAGCCTTCCGGAAGGCCGGCCCGTGCTTGGTCCAGTGAACCAGGTCGCGGGAGGTGGCCACGGACATGGTGTCGCGCTTGCCGCTCCAGGTGGTGTAGTTCATGTAGTAGACGCCGTCTTCACCCTCGACGATGTGGGGATCCTCGCAGCCGCCTTCCCACTCGTACTGCTTCCATTCGTCGTTGTCTGGGTACAGGACCGGCTCCGGGTGTCGGGTGAAGTGGATGCCATCCCTGCTGTGGGCGAGCCCGATGCGGCACGTCCTCCCCCATCCGAGATCCGCGCTCCGGTCGTCCGCCCGATAGAGCAGGTAGACCTTGCCGTCCCGCACCACGGCGGCAGGGTTGTACACGTTCCGCTCCTCCCAACGGACTTCCTTGCCCCGGATCGGGCACCGGAATCGGGAACCCTGCGCCGGCCGCAGGACCGGTTCCTTGTGCTTGACGAACGGCCCGATCTTCCACCGTTCCGCGCCGGTATTACCCAATGCTGTAGTGGACAGGAACGCCGGCGCAGCCACGACCGTTGCGGCCGCGCCAGCGGATCTCAGCAATTCACGGCGAGTGGGTTTGTGACTGTCCATGGTCGTGTTGCTCTCTCGTCTAGTCCTTTCCTTCCTGCCGGCTTCTTGTCCAGCTCCTCCAGTGTGAGGCGAGCGGCACCGACGGAGAAGCCGCCTAATGACCCATGAGGAGACCGGCAGTACGTGATCCCGACGATCATGCCATCGGGCCGGCGCTCCGGCGGTCGGCGGCGCTCGAACGCTTCGCACGCAAGGGCCCTGGAGGCGCCAGCCAGAGGAACGACCAGACCCGGCGCGGATGCCGATCGCTGGACTAGGGTCCGCCTTCTCTGAGCCAGGCGAAGAGCTGCTCTCTCCCGCCTCAGCCGACGTACCAGCCGTCGCGCGGCTTGCGGGTCATCAGTTTGTTGGCCTCGGCGCTGTTGGTGAAGCGCTGGGCCTTGGGGTCAAAGAGCAGCTTGCCCTTGACCCGGGCTGCGATGTTCCCCATCAGGGCGAAGGCCACGAGCTGGCCCCCATAGCTGAAGTGAGACAGGGGCGCATTGTAGGGGATCTCGCCCTTCGCGGCCATCAGGAACTCCTTCTCGTGGCCGCGAGACGGCGGGGCCGATCTCTTGGGCTTGCCGAACGCCTTGCGCGTGGCCTCGGGCACGATGACGGCGGAGTTGTTATGGGAGCCGACCACCCAGCACGTGCCCTTGGTGCCGACGAGGTAGGACCCGGCCTTGCCCATCTTGCGCCCCTCTTCGAGGCCCGGCATCCGCGGCGGCGTGTGTGTGCCATCGTACCAGTAGGCGTCGAAGGCGGGCCGGTCGCCGTCGGCGGCGAACTCCCACTTGACGGTCTTGCCCTTCGGGTAGGAGTCGATGGCCGGCCCCGTCTGGCCGATGCACTCGACGCTGACCGGGAGCCCCGGCTCGAGGACCTTGTAGAAGGCGTTGAGCAGGTGGCAGCACCAGTCGCCCAGTGCGCCGTTGCCGAAGTCGATCCAGCCGCGCCATCGGGCGGGGTGGTAGACGCGCTTCTTGTAGGGGCGCATGGGCGCGGGGCCGAGCCACAAGTCCCAGTTCAAGTTCTTCGGCACCGGGTCCTCGCCCTTGGGCGTGCGGACGCCATCGTCGAACCACCCACCATGCGAGCCCGTCCAGGTGTGCACCTCGCGGACCTCGCCGATGGCGTCGGCCTCCACGTAATCGTAGGCGACCCGCCAACCCCATCCGCCCATGCCCTGGTTGCCGAGCTGTGTGGCGACCTTGTGCTTCTCGGCCTCGGCGGCCAGGTGCAGCGCCTCCCACACCGACCAGGTGAGTGGCTTCTCACAGTACACCGCCTTGCCCGCGCGGATGGCACGGATGGCCGCGGGGTAGTGCTGGTGGTCCGGCGTCGAGATGATCGCCGCGTCGTAGTCGTCGCGACGCTCGAGCATCTCCCTGTAGTCCTGGTAGGTCCGAGCGTTCTGGAACCTCTTCTTCGCTCCGCCCAGCCTGCCAGTGTCCACGTCGCACAGCGCGACGATCTCTTCGCTTTTCGCCATGCCGAGGCCGTGCCCCCCTCGGCCGCCGACGCCGACGATGGCCACGCGGAGCTTCCGCTTCCCGGCGCCGCGGACGATGCGTGGAAACGCCATCGCAGCCGAGGCGGCAGCGGCGGTTGTCCTAAGGAAGCTCCGGCGATCGAGATGTGCACTCAAAGCGTCTCTCCTGGCACCAGTGTCTGGCCTGTGGAACGGATGCGGTTCTCCAAGTCACGATCCTGGTCGCGGCCCTCAGTGCGCCGCCCATGGGAAACAGGTAATCCGGATCTCAGTTGACCCGTAGGGCACGAGAATGATGTCCTCGGCCTTCCCGACGTTCTCAACGGGGCTGGAGGGTGGCTCCACTGCACGCGCCGGGAAGTCGTCGCGATAGGCCCCCCAGCCACCATGGTCGGTCCTGGCTGCCGTGAGCTTCAGTCGGACCGGCGCGTCAGCGGCGAGGAAGGGCTGCCTGGGCATCGATTGGGAAACGATGGTCTCGACCCGGGGCGTACCCGGCTCCTCGAGCAGCAGAGCGTAGTTCCACGGCCCTATTGGCCTGATCTCGACCGTGTGGAACTGACCATTGAGGAACGCCCTGGTGTGCTTCTTCTCTCCCACCATCAGGAGCGAGAAGGCCAGCGGCCCCCGGGTGACCGCCACGGAGTCGTTGATCCAGCGGGAGAGCTTCGGAGCCATGGGGAAGCGGAGCTGGACCACGTCGCCGTTCTTCCACGACCGTTCGGCGCGATGGAAGGTCCCCGGGGTCACGCCCTTCAGCGGCTTCCCGTTCACCCGCACCGTCGGGGCAGTGCACCAGCCGGGAATCCGCAGCGCCAGGGGGAAGGTCACGGGTTCCGCCGCGGTGATTGTGAGGGTGCAGTCGGCCCGGAAGGGGTAGTCCGTCGCCTGGTCGATGGTGACCGTCCTGCCATCCTTGCCCACCTTCGCGGTGACGGTGTTTGGTCCATAGGCGGCGGCCGCGAGCCCGCCGTCCTCGGTCGCCATCCACATGTTGTGGACGAACTTGGGCCACCCGAAGTGGAAGTCGCTCCGACAGCATCCGTAGCCGGAGTGGGGGCTTGGGCAGATCGCGTTCTGGCCATCGCCGTTGTGCCTGAAGCCGAGCTTCTCGTTGGTGCACTTGGGCTGGTTGGGCAGGATGTAGTAGCGCAGGCCCTTGAGGTCGGGCGAGAGGGCCGCGGGCAAAGCGTTGTAGGCTACGGTTTCGAGTTGGTCGCCGATCGCGGCATCCCCCAGGATCTGGATCGCGACCGTGCTGCTCAGGATGCGTTCCACGATTGCGCACAGCTCCGTCCCCTGGGTGGAGCTGCGGTTCGTGATCGGCTCCGTGCCGCTCTCCATGCCATCGATCCGGCCGCATCTCTTGATCAGCCAACCGTCGGGCCTGACGGCGTTAAGGAACCCGTCCTTGTGAGCGGCCTCCCCTGAGACCAGGTACATCAGCGGAGGCGTCTTGAGGCCCTGATTGAGGTTGACGATGTGCTCGGGGTAGGCGTTGTTGCCCTTCCCCTCAGCGTAGTACCTGTGCCACTCGTTCGTCTGCTCCACGAGCAGGCGGGCGAGGTCGAGCAGCCACGCCCCGCCCTTCAGGTTGTACAGCCAGAGGACCGTCTCGATGTTGTCGCCGCCGCGAGCCTTGGCCCACCTAGAATCCCTGATGAGCGGGTGAGATGGCAGGGTCTTCAGTTGGAAGCGGAAGTACTTCTCGGCAAAGGCCGGCACACGGTCATCCCCCGTGGCCTCGTAGTA